>JAOZNS010000354.1 GCA_029933635.1 Candidatus Zixiibacteriota bacterium
CAAAAACAACGCCGATCACATCTAAATCGTTGGTGCAAATTGAAGAGTTCTTACTCTTTTTCCCTTTCCATCTCCTTTATCCATTCTCTTTCCTCATCGGAAAGCTGTTCCCAATTTAATAAATCCGGCCTTCTGTGTAAAGTTCTTTTTAAAGCCTCTTTTTTTCGCCACCATTTGATCCTTTGGTGATCCCCGGACAGAAGCACCTCCGGCACCTTCAATCCTCTAAACTCCGCTGGGCGAGTATACAGTGGTGGACCTAAGATTCCGTCAAGGAAGGAATCGGTTTGAGCCGACTCAAAATCTCCCAAAACTCCGGGAATCAATCTCACCACGGCATCAATGATAACCAAGGCTGGAAGTTCTCCCCCTGTCAAAACGTAATCGCCGATAGATATCTCCTCCACTGGATAAAGCATCTTCAACCGCTCATCGGTTCCCTTATAGTGTCCACATATTATGACCAGGTGATCCTTCAACGAAAGCTCCTGTGCTTTGCTCTGGGAGAATCTCTCCCCATAAGCGGCGGTTAGAATTATGCTGGTTTCCAATTTCTCCTTGTTTTGATCCAGCACCGATTCGATTGCCTTACATAAAGGCTCCAGCTTCATCACCATTCCTCCTCCCCCTCCAAAAGGGACATCATCTGTGGTCTTGTGTTTATCTTCTGCAAAATCCCTGATGTTACGTATCCGCACCTTCAAAAGATTCTTCTCCCTTGCTTTCTGGATCAGACTCTCATCTAAGGGTCCGGAAAACATGCCGGGAAATATGGTTAAAATATCAATCAGCATGGATGGTTATAATTTACAGATCCAACAAACCCTCTGTCGGCTCTATGGTCATCTCCCGTTTTTCTAAATCGATCTTTCTGATCACATTCTTTATCGCTGGAATATCATATTGCCTTTTGTCGCCCTCAACTACATACAAATCATTAGCCGGAAGTGAGATAACCTCCTTTACCCTTCCTACTATCTCCCCTTTAGTGGTAATGACCGAAAGCCCGATTATCTCAAATATGAAATATCTCCCCTCCGGAAGCTTAACCAGCTGGTCTTTTTCTATCTCGATGAAGCCTCCTATCAGCTTTTTCGCCTCCTCCGGGCTTTGCACCTGCTTCAGTTTAAGCAAAACTTTTCCCTTAAACTCTCTGGCATTTTCTACCTGAAACTCTTTGGCGCTTTCCTCCTTTGAAATTACCACCTTTTGGAGCTTTCGAAATCTACGGGGATCATCAGTTAAAGGAACAACCACCATTTCTCCCCTTATGCCTCGCGTTCGGGAGATCTGCCCGATGGTTACCCTGTCCATGCCTAATAATTCCCTCGAATCAAAAATTTACGGTAGTCCCGCTAAAGATGGGGCTGGCAAGCCATGAAGGCTGGCTTATGCGTAAATAGAGGAAACAAAAAATTTATTTAAAGACCCTTATTTGTTAGATTTCTTAAAGTTAAAAGATGACTTTTTGGAGAAAGATCTTGAAGAAGCAATTCTTGTTGAACTGGAGAAATTTATTTTAGAATTGGGCAAAGGATTCACCTTTGTTGAACGTCAGAAAAGAATGATTATCGATGGCGAAGATTTTAAT
>JAOZNS010000158.1 GCA_029933635.1 Candidatus Zixiibacteriota bacterium
CCGCCAGCAGATAAACTCATCTCCGAGATGACCCCCTCTGAGCTTAGGGACAACTACATCAAATACTTGGGAGTGGGGGCGGTGGCTTTGGGCGGTTTTGTGAGTCTGATCAAATCGCTTCCGGTTATCTTCCATTCCTTTGCGGTGGGTGCTAAGGAGATATTGGGAAGAAGAACGCCAGAAGAAAAGGAGAAGTCCCTTATAAGAACCGAAAGGGAGCTTCCCATGGGAACGGTAATTTTGGGAGCACTTCTGGTGATTCTTTTAATCTGGGCTTATCCGGGAACACAGCTTCACCTCTTGGGCGCAGGTTTGGTGGTTATCTTTGGCTTTTTCTTCGTGGTGGTGGCAGCCAGAATAGTTGGAATCGTGGGAAGCTCCTCCTCTCCCGTCTCGGGGATGACCATAGCCACGCTTTTGGTCACCAGCGTGATTCTGCTATCATTTGGAATCTCTGGTTTCAGAGGGATGGTCACCGTGATGTCCATCGGGACCGTGGTCTGCATTGCAGTGTGTCTCTCCGGTGATATTGCCCAGGATCTGAAGACCGGTTACCTTTTAGGTGCCACCCCCAGACAACAGCAGTTGATGGAGTTCGTGGGACTTCTGTTTCCTGCGCTGGTAATGGGGTTCACCGTGTTTTTGTTAAATAACGCTTTCGGATTTGTAAAGGACGCTACTCACCCCTCTCCACTTTTAGCCCCGCAGGCAAATGTGATGTCGGTGATAGTTCAAGGGGTCATGACCGGGAATCTTCCCTGGGTCCCCATTATAGTGGGGGGTATGCTGGCGGCAGCCATTGAGCTGGTCGGGATCTCTTCGCTTCCCTTCGCCATTGGTCTTTATCTTCCTCTGGATCTCTCCACCCCCATCATGGCTGGTGGATTGATTGCCCTGGTGGTAAGAAAGATTTCCAAGAGGGAGGTTGCAAAGAGAAGAGAAGAGCGAGGAGTACTGTTTGGCTCTGGATTGGTCGCAGGTGATGCTTTATTAGGCGTCATAATTGCCTTCGTGATTGCTTTCTCCTCACGCTATCGCGCATTCTATGAAGCCCACGAAGCGGTGAGCCTTTCTTCTGCCTATGGACCCTGGATCTCCTTGATAGCTTTTGCGGGAATCTCTTTTATGCTTTACCGATCAACTCGAATGAGAGGGACCACCTGATAGATAATCGGGTTTGATCTATCCCGGTTTATTTATTTTATCATCTGTTCTAACTCAAGGAGGAAAGATGGATAAACTTTTTAAGGCGGCGCAGGTGGCAGTTAACAATTGTTTAGCTATAAAAAAGGGAGAGTCAGTTTTGGTGATTACCGATGAGCCCCAAAGAAAAATCGGTTACCTCTTCTGGGAGGCGGCAGAGGAGGTGGGTTCTGAGGCGATGCTTCTGGAAATCTTGCCTCGATCAAGCAATGGAGAGGAGCCACCTGTGGCAGTGGCGAAGTTTATGAAGGATTTCGACGTCCTGATAATTCCCACCAGTAAGTCCATGTCTCACACCAGCGCTCGAAGAGAGGCATGTGAGTCGGGTGCTCGATGCGTGACCCTCCCAGGTATCAGGGAAGATACCATGGAGAGAACCTTAAATGCAGATTATCATCAGATTGCCCAGCGAAGCATTAAGTTGGCAGAGATGGTGAGCCAGGGCAAAACAGCCAGAGTTACCACCCCGGCAGGCACGGATATCACCATGAGCATTGAGGGAAGGGAGTGTCATGCGGACACCGGCTTGGTGCACAATCCCGGTGATTTCTCCAATCTTCCTGCTGGTGAAGCTTATATCGCCCCGGTGGAGGGAACGGCAAGTGGGGTCATCATGGTGGACGGGGCCATGGTGGGAAAGGTGAAAAAGCCCATCAAGATCGTGGTAAAAGAAGGCTTTGCCACCCAGATTACTGGAGATAGATCGGCTGAAGAGTTAGAAAGGATTCTTAAGCCTTTCGGTCAGCCGGGCAGAAACATCGCAGAACTTGGAATCGGAACCAATCATAAAGCCCAAATAGTGGGAAGCGTTCTGGAGGACGAAAAAGTAATGGGCACGGTGCACATGGCGCTTGGAGATAACAAATCCATGGGAGGAGAGGTGTCGGTTTCCAGTCATCTGGACGGAATTCTTTTGAAGCCCACCTTATGGATCGATGATAAAAAAATTATGGAAGACGGAGTGCTGATGGTATAAATTTTGTAAGTAAATAAAGCCGGATTAAATCGGGTCAAGTTCAAAAAAGCAGAAAAATACCCCCTCTTAGATGATAACAGAAGAGAAGAAAGGATGGGCAGAGACTCATTCATCCAACATGTTTCTGAAAAGGTGCGTAGCTAATAGGGCATTTGGAAGGATGTTTTTAAGATGAAAAAGATTCTGATTATTGTAGCCCCACTGTTTCTTCTGGTTTTCGCATTCCAGTGTGGTGAGAAAAAGCCCAATAATCCTCAGTTAGATTCCCCCAGCTACTTTTATCCCATCAACCTTCATTACAAGTGGAATTATGTGCTTCTGAACGTTCAATGTTTGCCCAGCGAAGAAGATAGTTTTGCTCTTACCGTGGTGGACAGGAAAAAAAGACCGGAGGGCAGTGGTTGGGACATAGTGACCACCGCAGCCACTGGAGCTACCACCTTTGTATACCAAATAGGGGATACGATGTTCTCCAAGGATGTGAGGTCAACTCAGCCTCCATATAAGATCCTGGTGGGTCCTGTTAAGGAAGGCACCTTCTGGAGAGATACCTTCCGTGGTTATGAATACCATATTGTAGGATTTGAGGATATCTATTCACCTGCCGCGGGGGGAATCTATAACGGATGTGCCAAGGTGCGAAGAACCACCTCGGGAGACGCTAAGATAACTTATTTCTGGTGGGCCCCCCAGATTGGAATGGTGAAGCGAGAGGAGAAAAACCAATCCGGGCAGTGTATCAGTGGAGAGGAGCTTAAGCGGTTGGATAAATCTCCTGATTTCCCTTAAATGGCATATTGGAGAGGCGAAAGTTTCAATATTTTCTTCTTCTTTCGATAAAGTAATTTGAACCGGGCAAGGTTTTGGTAAAGCTTTTTAAATCTGCGATCATATGGGATATCTCACCTAAGTGTTTAAACATCCTCCTCTGATTTACTATCACCGCAATAGATAAGGTCATAATGGGAAACCTCTCGTTTTTTCCTCTACGGTTGGTGGTAACGATAAAGCCTCTTAAAACATCCTCCTTTTTGTAGCGGCGGATGATCATACGATCAAAGATCCTAATAATCTCCTTGCAAACAGGATGTATCTTCTTGGGTGGGATCACAAAAACAAAATCATCTCCTCCTATGTGTCCCACAAAACCATCCTGGGTGGAGCTGTAAACCACATCCCGGATGATCTCGGAGGTCATCTTTATCAGGCTATCCCCATAGTGATAGCCATAATAATCGTTATAAGCTTTAAAGTTGTCCAAATCTGCATAACAGGCAGCAAAATTTTGACCTCTTTTTATCCTTTTGCTTATCTCCCTCTCAATGATGCTGGTTCCGGGAAGTCTGGTTGTGGGATTCACCCCTAAATCTCTTCTACTCCGAGTTATAATCATCTTCAGTTTGGAGGCGAAAAGCTTATGATTCCATCTGGATGTAAAAAATTCATCGGCTCCGGAATTGAAACCGGTCAAAAGGGTTTTTCTATCCGGGTGCGGGTGATACAGAACCAAGGGAGCTAAAGAGAGAATGGGGTGTTTCTTGATGCGCTTGGCCAAATTTAGCTCCACCTTAAAACGTCCTTGCGCGGCTATGATTACCAGATCAAGAATATGTTTCTGGATCAAGCCTTCCAGCTGGATAAATTCGGTGAAAGGAAGGAAACTTATCCTCTTTCTGTTCAAGGATTGTCGGAGCTTTTGTTTGATCTTTACCCCGTTTTGGTATAAGGCACAATAAAACATATTAAATTTTCATTCCTCCACCTTTTTTCGAACAGAGAAATGTTGATGAGCCCGCAGGATTCGGTCCCAAATATCTTCTCAAGATTCCAATTAAAAATCCTAACTCTGCAAGAAATTTCTTGAGCTCCAAGTGAATAGAAATGAAGCTGAACTTTCCCTCTATTCCCTTTTTCCCAGAGGTTTTTAGATCTTCATTCTGGATCTGGGATGATAATCCCGATGTTCCTGCTTCAGGTATTCTCTGTTTATGTGAGTGTAGATCTGGGTAGTAGATATATCGGCATGTCCAAGCATCTCCTGAACTGCACGCAGATCTGCCCCGCCTTCCAGAAGGTGAGTGGCAAAGGAATGCCTTATGGTGTGAGGACTAACCTTTTTTTTAATTCCTGTCTGAATCACGTATTTTCTGAGTATTTTCCACAAACCCATTCGAGAAAGAGGTCTTCCTCTTCTGTTCAAAAAAAGCACATCTTCTGAAAATTGGTTGGCTATTTGTGGGCGAACCTCCACAAGATACTTTTGCACCGATTTGAGAGCTTCCTTCCCGATGGGGATGATTCTCTCCTTTTGACCCTTTCCTATCACCCGGACCAGCTCCACCTCGGGCAAAATATCCTTCCTCTTTATCTTTATAAGTTCCGAAATCCTCACCCCTGTAGCGTAAAGGAACTCAAGAATTGCCTTATCCCGCAGACCCAGAGGATCCCCTGTTGAAGGTTGGCTCAAAAGTTTCCTCATCTCCTCGAAATTCAGAACAGTAGGTAATTTTCGCCAGAGCCTGGGCCACTCCAGAGCACCCGTCGGATTGAAGGAGGAATAACCCTCTACCACTAAAAATTTATGGAAACCTCTGATGGAGGAAAGATTTCTAACGATGCTCTTTGCAGAAAGACCCATATCTCTGAGGAGGACCATCAGGCTGGTTATATGCTCCTGGGCGATTTTTTCAACAGATTTGATCTTTTTATCCTGCAGAAATTTGATATACCTCTTCAAATCTCTTCGGTATGATTCGATGGTATTGGAAGAAAGCCCCCTCTCCAAGGAAAGATGATTTAAAAATTGATCCAAAAGCTTATTCATATCCTATGGATCCTGAGGAAAAAAACCCTCTGTTAAAATCAAATTAATCCCACACTACGTAGCGAAGGTCTTTAGGTTGTACCCGGAGAAAGACTAAAACTTTTGCTATGTATCTTATTAAAAGATAGGTTTTCTTAATTGTCCTCACCTGCTTGATAAAAGGTCAGCTCAATATTTTACTATGCAAAGGTGGGGTAATCCAGATTAAAACGTCTCTTATAATATAGACGGGTTCCCACAAATCCCAGAATCAGAATGATAAAATACCAGGGATAAAAAATGCCGGCGATAATGGATAAAAATAATATTGATACCTTGGTAGCCAAAACAATTACTCGTTTTCTTTGGGTCAACGTAGAGACGATAAAAAATGGAAGGGAGAGTCCTGCCGCAATCAGAAACGGGAAGTCACGCATAAAAATTGAGAGCATAATGGCAACCATCACTAAGATGGTGGATAAGAAGGTTACCTTTCTTTTTCCCAATCTGACCGCCAAGGTGATCTTTCCCACCTTTTTGTCCCCTTCCATATCCGGAACGGTGGTATTCAGATAGATTGCCGAGACGGCAAACATATATGGGAGAGAAAACAACAAAGATCTGATTGATACGGAATGATTCATGCACCATCCGATAAGGAAAGCCAGATTTCCATGAGCGAGGGCATTTAAGCTTAAACCGCCGAAAGGCTTGTTCTTAAAGCTGAATGGAGGAACCGAATAAAGAATTCCAAAGACCATTCCTAAAAGAAAGAGCAAACCTAATTGGTTGGAGATCAAAAAGGCACAAACTATGCCGGTCAAACTGAGAAGAATCATTTCAAACGTTGCAGCTTTTATTGAAACATATCCGTCTGCTAAGAAAAAAAGCTTTCGATTAACCCGGTCCGATTCTATATCAAATATCTGGTTTAGAATGTATATCCCACCCACCAGAGAAGTAACTAAGAGGATGGCTAAACCGGGAAGGTGGTTCTCACCGGACAACTGGAAGCTTCGCCTGTGTCCTAAAAGAAGGATGGTCCATACCGGAGGCATCAGGACAGGTCTTATCAGGAAAAAGTGATCGAAATATTTTATCATCTTGATCCTTTCCTATGGATCCTGCGGAAAAGAGGAGAGGAACGTGGTAACCTCCTCACATAATTGCCTTAGACCATCTTTGAGGTCAAATTGCCATGATTTCTTATTCAGCTTATTTGGTTAACCCATTCATCTATATACCAGAAACTTCAAATAATAATAAACTAATGGAT
>JAOZNS010000159.1:0-2351 GCA_029933635.1 Candidatus Zixiibacteriota bacterium
TCTGACTTCGTCAGCACTCTCAATATTTACATTACCGACCATTTCAGTTGATACTTTTGGCTTGATTTTAGGATTTTTTTTATTAAGTTAGTGCCTGATGTGAGCGGACGTGGTGAAATTGGTATACACGACAGCCTTAGGAGCTGTTGGTCGAAAGACCGTGGGAGTTCGAGTCTCCCCGTCCGCAGTTAAAAGTCACAAGGAAACTGTCGACAAAAAAAGAGAAAAGTTACTGGGTTAAAAAGGAGACGATATTTGAACCAATCCGATAACCAGGAAAAGAAGTTAACCGTGGCGGTGCGCCAGGGGAAGGGATGGAAGAGAACTTTAGAGATTGAAGTTCCCAAAGAAGCAGTGGATGAAGAGTTTGAGGCTGTATATCAGAAATACAAAAGCCTTTCTAAGCTCCCTGGCTTTCGTAAGGGCAAGGCACCCTTGCATCTGGTGAAGCTTCGCTACCAGAAAGAAATCGAAGAGGAGGTCTTGGAATCATTGGTGCCCAAAGCATATGAGGATGCCACAAAGGAAACCAACCTCTCTCCCATCTGTCTTCCTGAAGTGAGGGAGATTCAATTCAAGGAAGGAACACCTTTGAAGTTTAAAGCAGAGATAGAGATCAAGCCAGAGGTAGAGGTCAAAGACTATACTGATCTGGAGGTGGTGAAAGAGGTCTGGCAGATAACCGATGAAGAAGTCGAGCGATCCTTAAATTATTTGCGAGAAGATTTTGCCGAGCTTCATCCAGTCCAAAGGCCAGCAAAATTTCATGACTACCTGGTGGTGGATCTGGTCAAATATCAGGAGGACAAGGTGGATAGGCTGAAAAATCATCAAATCTTCTTGGATCCTCATAATATGATCAAAGAATTTCAGGAAGCTTTGGTGAACGCAAAAGCAGGCGAGAAGAAGGAGTTTGAGGTAGAATATCCAACCAGCTTCCATAACCAGAAGTTGGCAGGAAGGAAGGTGAGATACCAGATCACGATAAAGGAGGTAAAGGAGAAGGTTTTGCCTGAAGCCAACGATGCGTTCGCTAAAACCGTGGGGGGATATAAGAACCTTGGCGAATTGAAAAACAAGATAAAGGAGGGCTTGGTCAGCAAGGCTCAAAGGGAAGCGGAAGCAGAGGTGAGGAACCAATTGATCAATCAGGTGATAAGACGTAACGCCTTCGAAGTTCCAGACACGCTTCTGAACTTCTATATGGATTCGCTGATAGATGACTTAAGGAAGAAATATAAACGCGTGGATGAAAGGAGGATCCGGAAAGATTATCAGGATATAGCCATAGACCATATAAGATGGGACCTCCTCTTTCATCAGATCGCCGAGAAGGAAAAGATCAAGGTGAGCCAAGAAGAGATAAAAGCTTGGGTTGAAGATTTTGCTCAGGATTACAGAATGAGGTCTGAAGATGTGAGAAAACTTTTGGAAAATCCTTCTCAAATGAAAAGAATAAAAGAAGATATTTTAGAGAAAAAAGTTGTAGATTTTCTACTGCGGAATGCGAAAATAAAAGAAAAGACAAAACAGAAAAATTCAAACGAGGAACCTAAATGAGACTTAAATGTTTGCTATCGTTCCTTAAAAACAATTAAGGAAGGGGTAGGACATGACCTTAGTTCCCTACGTTATAGAACAGACCGGCAGAGGAGAGAGAGCTTATGACATCTTCTCTCGTCTTCTGAAAGATCGCATAATCTTTATTGGCTCTCCTATCGATGACACCGTAGCTAATTTGGTAATAGCCCAGTTGTTATTTTTGGAGGCGGATGATCCGGAAAAAGATATAAACTTATATATAAATTCACCTGGAGGACTGGTGCCTTCGGGGTTGGCGATTTACGACACCATTCAGTTCGTCAGGCCGGACGTTGCCACCACCTGTGTGGGGCAGGCGGCCAGCATGGCTGCTTTGCTTCTTTGTGCAGGAGCCAAGGGGAAAAGGGCGGCTTTGCCTCACTCCCGGGTGATGATTCATCAGCCCTGGGGAGGGGTGCAGGGACAGGTCTCCGACATAGAGATTCATACCAAAGAGCTTCTGCTGGTCAAACGAAAGGTAAATGAGCTACTCTCCAAACATACAGGACAGCCCTTAGAAAAAATTGAAAAGGATACCGATCGAAACTACTTCATGTCAGCAGAAGAGGCTAAGGTTTATGGACTGATAGACGAGGTTTTCGAAAAGAAGCCCAAATGAAGCCTCAAGCCGGCTCATTTCCTTTTTTCTGGTTATCAGGCTTGGTAGAAAATCGAGCCGGCCATAAGGTTTCAAGCTTGATGTCTGCGTAAGTGTATCAGAGATTTAGCCGGGGCCCAGGATTTCTCTTTTCCTCAATTCAACCCTTTTA
>JAOZNS010000159.1:2361-6204 GCA_029933635.1 Candidatus Zixiibacteriota bacterium
TTATTTTTAAAATTACAAAATCAAATTCTTTTGCACCCATCTTGTATGGGTAAGATCAAGAAAGGATAGGCATTGAATCACAGGGAAGAAAGCGGACAGAGAAGATCTGTCTCCCAGAGATGCTCATTCTGCGGAAGAGGGGCAACTCAGGCTAAAAGACTTTTCTCCGGGCTGGATGCCTCAATATGTGACCAGTGTGTAACCTGGTGTACGAAGATTTTAGATAAGGAACTGCAAGAGAAGAAAAAAGAAAATACCTTTCGACTTCCCAAGCCCAAAAAGATTAAGGAATTTCTGGATCTTTATGTGATCGGGCAGGAGAAGGCTAAGAGGTCCATCTCGGTGGCGGTATATAATCATTACAAGAGGGTTTTGTTTCCCCAACCAGACGATCAGGTCGAGTTGGAGAAGAGCAATATCCTCCTTTTGGGACCGACGGGCACAGGAAAGACCCTTTTGGCTCAAACCTTGGCCAAGATGCTTCATGTTCCCTTCTCCATTGCGGATGCCACCGCCTTAACCGAGGCGGGATATGTAGGGGAGGATGTGGAGAACATTTTGGTACGGTTGATTCAGGCAGCCGATTACGATCTGGCTAAAGCGGAAAAAGGGATCGTTTATATCGATGAGATAGATAAGATTGCTCGAAAGGAGGCAAATCCCTCCATCACCAGGGACGTTTCCGGTGAAGGGGTTCAGCAGGCTCTGTTAAAGATTCTGGAGGGGACCGTGGCCAACGTTCCACCCCAGGGAGGAAGGAAACATCCGGAACAGGCATTTATTCAGATCAACACTAAAGACATTCTGTTCATCTGCGGGGGAGGATTCGATGGTTTGGAGAGGATAATCGAATCCAGAGTTACCCGCAAGGTTATGGGCTTCGGAGCAAACATCTCCTCCAAGGGAAAAAGAAAGAAAGGAGAGATTTTGAGCCTGGTGGAGGGGGAAGACTTGGTGAAATATGGAATGATTCCAGAATTGGTGGGAAGACTTCCGGTGATATGCACCTTAGATGAGCTGGGCACGGATGCACTTCTTTTGATACTCACCCAGCCCAGAAACGCTTTGACCAAACAATATCAGAAATACTTTCAAATGGAGGGAGTTGAGCTTGAATTCTCCAATGAGGCCTTAAAGGCTGTGGTTAAGATGGCTCAGAAAAGGGAAACCGGAGCGCGAGCTTTAAGATCGGTAATGGAAGAGGTGATGCTGGATATCATGTATGAGTTGCCCACCCGAAAGGACGTAGCCAAATGCCTCATCACCGAGGAAACCATCCTTTCAAAAGCACCCCCAATTTACCAAAGCAAGACGGAGAGGGCTGCATGATTTTTTAGACGAACTCATATGAATTGATGCCCTTAGTTAGATTCATTCAACAGATGAAAGGTCTGGATTCAATTTGAACTCAGGTTAACAGGGTTTATCTAAGGTTATCACCTCCTCCTCATCGAGAAAATTTCATACTGAAGAGGCAGACAGACTAAAGTTGAATCGTTCATATCCACCGGAAAAAGATGAGTCAATTTTGCTTTCTACCGAGCCTTGAGCAAGAAAATCGTTGAAGGCTGACAAGCAAGGAAATCCTCAATCTTTCAGCTTAATCTTCGTATGAGAAAGTTGGGTCCAACCAGTTGAACGGAATTTGGAGAGATGTCCTTTCGAATAAAAAGCGCCATCTACCTTAAGAGCGTCTCCGATCTGAAGCATCTTCCCCAGGATCAACTACCTGAGATAGCCTTTGCCGGTCGCTCCAACGTGGGAAAATCTTCTGCACTGAATCGATTGGTAAATATCAAAAACTTGGCTAAGATCAGCTCCACTCCGGGGAAGACCAAGCTGATCAATTTCTTCCTGATCAACAAAAATCTTTACTTTGTGGATCTGCCTGGGTATGGCTATGCTAAGGCTTCTAAATCTTTAAAAAGAAGCTGGTCCAAGCTGGTGGAGGTTTATCTAAAGGAGAGGGACGCTCTCAAAGGGACGGTGATCTTGATAGATTCCAGGCACGGACCCACAGAGCTGGATCTCCAGCTTTCCGAATGGCTTGATTTTTGTGGAAAAAGGAAGTTGATCGTGTTGACCAAGACGGATAAGCTTTCCCGATCAGCTCTTCTTAAGAGTTTGGACAAAACGCGCCAGATTTTGGATTTGAATTCTGATTCCTTAGTTTTATTCTCTGCCAAGACCGGTGAGGGGGGGGCTGAGATACTTAACTGGATTCAGATGGTGATACGGAAATAAAGGCAGAGGCTATCAGATTTTGAAGGTAACTGCCCATTCTGGTGCACATCTTCTGGAGGGAAAATGCCCAATAGAGTGGTGGTAGGAATGCAGTGGGGAGATGAAGGTAAGGGGAAAATCGTTGACCTGTTGACCGAGGAGGCAGACATCATAGCTCGATATTCAGGGGGGGCCAATGCGGGTCATACCGTGGTCATAAACGAGGATAGGTTCATATTACACCTTATTCCCACCGGCATCTTGCATGAAAGAAAAATCTGTGTGATCGGGAATGGGGTGGTGATCGATCTAAAGCATCTTTTCTCCGAACTGGAAGAGCTGAAAAAAAGAGATATAAGGTTTCAACGACGTCTTTTGATCAGCCAGAGCGCTCATCTGGTCATGCCCTATCATAAGGTGGAGGAAAGATTGGAGGAGGAGGCCAGGGGGAAAGGAAGGATTGGTTCCACCGGAAGAGGAATCGGTCCTGCCTACCAAGATAAAATGGCCCGACGGGGGATCAGAGCCATGGATATTTTTAATCCTCGACTGTTCAAACAAAAGGTGGAGTGGAACCTAAAGGTTAAAGATGACCTTCTTTCTGCCCTGCCGGAACACGAGCTGATCGCCCTTAAGAATAAGAGCCTGGATGTTCTAAAACTAAACCGAAAAGTAAAACCTCTTTTAGCTGACGTAAGCTGGTTTTTAAATCAGTCCATAAAAAAAAGAAAAAGCATTCTTTTCGAAGGAGCCCAAGGAACACTTTTGGATGTCGATTTTGGCACTTACCCCTACTGCACCTCCAGCAATACCACCGCAGGTGCAGTCTGCACCGGCTTGGGGATAGCCCCCTCAGCAATAGATGAGGTGATTGGAGTTACCAAGGCTTATACCACCCGGGTGGGCAATGGTCCATTTCCCACCGAGGAGAAGGGCAAGTTGGGAAAGATCTTACAGGAGAGGGGAAATGAATTCGGCGCCACCACCGGCAGACCACGAAGATGTGGATGGCTGGATCTGGTATTGCTCAAACATTCATTAAGGATAAATGGGATCTCCAAGATTGCCCTCACCAAACTGGACGTGTTAGACCAGCTTGATAAAATCAAAGTTTGTGTGGGATATAAATATCGTGGAAAAATTTTAACCGAGTTTGTCCCGGATTTACGCATCTTGGAGAATTGCCAGCCAGTCTACAAAGAGTTTGCGGGCTGGCAGAAAACCATTGGCGGCACAACCAATTTCAAGAAACTGCCGGAGAGGGCAAAAAGATATGTGGACTTCATCTCAAGGAAGCTTAACACCCTCATCTTCATGATATCCACCGGCGATAAAAGGAATCAGACCATCAGGCTGTAGATGATTTCTGCCCGCTTTTATTCTGGGCTTGTAGAGGCGGAGCTTTAGCTCCGCCCCAACGTCAACACAACATATCCTATGGATCTTGCTGACTCCACATTAAATCCGAAAGAGCTAAAAATTTTCATTAGGTTTTGGTGAAATTCTACAGGTGTTTTTACCGTAGAAAAATAGGAATCTGCGCCCATAGCTCAACTGGATAGAGCGCCTGACTACGGATCAGACGGTTGGGGGTTCGAATCCCTCTGGGCGTAGTTTTTT
>JAOZNS010000355.1 GCA_029933635.1 Candidatus Zixiibacteriota bacterium
ATCTTACTCCAAGAGGGCAACATTTAAATGAGATTGATGCACAACTTCTTTGATTTCAGCCTCACATTTTATGCGGCCATGTCAACGCTATCCGGACATTAGTTATAATCGGATGGTTTGATCTCTCTTCACCCCGGTGGATATCATAAGGATCGGTGTTTTGAGTTGCTTGGCGATGAAATCTAAGTAGCGTTTTGCTTTATCTGGTAGATTCTTAAAGTTGGTTATCCCTCCGGTGTTTTTCTGCCAACCGGGGAGTTCTTTATAAACCGGCTGAGAATTATCTAAGATACGCAGATGGGGGACGAATTCGGTCAGAGTTTTTCCTCTGTATTTATATCCCACACAGATTCTTATCTTATCGAAACTGTCCAACACGTCCAGCTTGGTCAAAGCAATCTTGGAAACTCCATTGATTCTGAATGAATATTTTAACGATACCAGATCCAGCCATCCACATCTTCTGGGTCTGCCGGTGGTGGAGCCAAACTCATTTCCGCTCTCCTTTAGAATCTCCCCCAGCTTGGTCTTCTCCTCGGTGGGAAAGGGCCCATTGCCCACCCGGGTGGTATATGCCTTAACAACTCCGATCACCTCGTCGATTACGACGGGACTTATTCCTAAACCGCTACAGGCTCCGCCTGCTGTGGTGTTGCTGGAGGTGCAGTAAGGATATGTTCCAAAATCGACATCCAAAAGAGCTCCTTGCGCCCCTTCAAAAAGAATGCTTTTCCCCTTCTCGATGGACTGATTCAAAAACAAGCTCACGTCAGCTAAGAGGGACTTTACCTTTCTTTTCAGTTTTAAAATATCTAAACTTTTATTCTTTAAGGCGATCAACTCATGTTCTGGTAGAAGGGAAAGGAGTCCCTCTTTGATTTTTAAATTCCACTCCACCCTTTGCTTGAAAAGTTGGGTATCAAAAAGATCAATGATTCTGATCCCGTGTCGGGCTGTTTTATCTCTATAAGCAGGACCGATTCCTCTTCCGGTGGTGCCGATCTTATGTGTTCCCCTTGCTTCCTCCTCCAATCTTTCGATCACCTGGTGATAGGGCATGACCAGATGAGCATTCTGGCTTAAAAAAAGTCGTTTTTCAAACTTTATTTTTCTTTTCTTCAATTCCTTCAGTTCAGAGAAAAGATGTTCTAAGTCCACCACCACCCCATTACCGATCACACAGGTTTTATTTTGGTGCAGGATGCCGGCAGGGACTAAATGTAATATGAATTTCTGGTTATCTATCACCACGGTGTGACCGGCATTGGCGCCCCCGGAAAATCTGGCTACAATGTCTGCCTCTTGGGTCAGGATGTCTACGATTTTCCCCTTCCCCTCATCTCCCCACTGCATTCCTACAACCACTCGATTTGGCATTTCTTCCTCCCATAGGTAAAAAATTCGCAATCTGAAGATTGCGGCTACCTCGAGGTATGGTAGCCGCAGGCTCCAGCCGGCGCAAGTTAACGCGCAACAAAAATAAGAATGGCTCTCCCAGACAGGTCTCCGTTTTTTATCGCAAAATCTCTAACCCCAGAAATTGATAATTTTCATCAAATTCAAAAATAACTGGGAA
>JAOZNS010000160.1 GCA_029933635.1 Candidatus Zixiibacteriota bacterium
TTTATAACCCATTGTTATTCCAAAAGTTATAACTGCAACTGTCAAACTTGGGTTGGAGTGTTTCATCATTGCTTCAGCGGATTGGAAGAGGCAATCGGCGCACGCAAAAGTGTAGAGTTCTTGCCATATTCAATTCCGAAGAGGAGAAGTTAATGTTTGAACAGATGTTCAGGGTTTCGATTGAAGGATATGTAGAGCGAGTAGAATATTTACCAGAACTATCTATAGTTGTACAACAAATATTCTCCTCTCTCTATACAACCCCGAATGGATTAAAAAGTGGTTATTTTATGGAACTTTTCGATGAATTCTGTTCGGAGAGTGATTTAAAAGACATATTGAGTCATTTAACAAAAAGGGGATGGATAGAGAAGAGACATGACAAATGGTATGCAACAACCAAATTGATGGATTGGGGTGAAAAGGGTAAAATCCACTCAAATATACCCTTTATTAAGACATTAAAAATTGTGGATGTGAATTCTAAACAAATCATTGGTGAGGTACAATACACTATTGATGATATTTTCGTGCTTGCTGGGAAAGTTTGGAATGTGGTTCACGTATCAGGCGATAAGATTTACGTAAAGCTTGAAAAGACTAAAGAATTTACAGCGAAATTCAAAAGCCACACATCAAAAGGTTATTTCTATTATTTTTTGCCAAAACATCTAAGAGAAAGCAGAAGTGTTGTAAAATGAATGATGCCACCGCCGCCCAAACGCCTTCCAACAGTAGTAATGAAAAAATGCAAACACTGATTGATGGTGGCATTTGTGTCGGAAGGCGCTTCGCGGCCCTTCCGCAAAAGCGCCGTACCGTGGTCCGAAGCTCCGATCCCCGTTTTTTGGTAAATCGAGTGAAAGATCATTTGATAAAGATATATGGGGACAAGATTAGAAAGGTTATTCTATATGGTTCGCATGTAAGAAGCTACGAGAGATTCCGATATTGATATACTTGTGTTAGTTGATGAATCACTTAATCCTTCAAAAGTCAGGAAAAGCCTGAGCGATTTTCTCTTCGATATACTTCTCCGTTTCGGAGTTTCTAAGAAATTCCGAAACGGGGGGATGTTTGAATTCCGCACTCATGCACGGATGAGTGCGGGACTTCAAGGGTGACAGCGGAGCAATCCGAGCCGGCGTAGGATTGCGAAGCGCCATAGGGCCGGTGAGGCCCTCTGGAGAAGTTAGCAACCGCAAAGAAGCTAAGTTCTGGAGAGGGTTAAGCTTGCTTTAGTTATAACCGTTCTCAAATAGTTCATTGAAAATCGCAATTATCCGTTTATGTTAAATGTGAAGAAGGAGGGAGTTAGGGTGTGTAAAGAAGGAACTTTCGTAATTTTTCGGATTGCACGGTGTTATCGCACTCGGACAGGGATGTATATGCGAACTGTTCGCATATCCCTCAAATATGGAGGTATACCCGAACAGTTCGGATATGAATGAGTTATCGGAAATGGCTAATACAAATATGAGGTAAAAATGGCATCTATTATATTACCCGATTTACCGAAAGGAAAAGAATTTGAAGAATACATCTCTGCCTTTTTTCAATCAGGTGGTAATTATTATATCGAAAGAAATATCATCGAAAGGGAGATTGAAGAGGTTTTGGAGTTAGATATTATCACCACAGATTACACCTCCTTTCCACCTGAAATTAAACTTCTCGAAGTAAAATCAAGGGATTGG
Organism: Candidatus Zixiibacteriota bacterium; assembly: GCA_029933635.1. Classification (GTDB taxonomy): domain Bacteria; phylum Zixibacteria; class MSB-5A5; order MSB-5A5; family SM1-73; genus SM23-73-3. The sequence goes on from JAOZNS010000160.1 coordinate 1,698, forward strand.
CATTTCCCAGATTTATTTAAAGTGCGGGGTTGGATGGATTATCTAAGTATTGATAAAGGAGTATTTATTGCTAGTAAGGAAAGGGAGAACTTAAATTTTTTCAGGGAGAAGGCTAAGAGACTAAATATTGATTTAGTGGTAATTCCTGACTTAAACAAGTCAAAAGAAGCATTATCTGAACTTGTAAGTAATAAAAGTATTGAAGTTGTGGATATTTCAACTTGGAGATTCTCTTATTGGGTTGAACGCAATTTATTGAAACGCCTAAACCATAAGAAAAAATCCCACCCAGATAATAAATGTTTTAAAGCTTTAGAGGATTATTATTTTAAAGTAAACAATGGGATATTCTTTACTGAAAATATTGTCCAAAAAGTGCATGAGTTATACTCTACCTTCCAACAATTTCCACGCATTTCAGCTAAATGTGGAAATGAACTTATAGGGAACAATTTTGATGAGGAGTATGATATCCTACCGAAACAGATCTATGACGATACTTACTATAAATGCAGTTACAATGATATTCAAATATCTACGTTTATAGAGCATCGAGCAAGATTGGCTATATTAAAAAATGCAATAGATTACAAATTATATAAAAAGGCTGGAGTAGAAAATAAAACTCAAGATGTCCCCTTCTGGAAAATAGCAGGGTTAGATTTTGAAATATCATTGTTAGATTTACTGCCACCATCATTTAAAAAAGGGCTAGATGAGATTTCTAAACATGAATACTTCCACAAGTATCCCGTTTTCTGGCAATGGTTCATGTGGTTATTTGGTGGGTTTATTTTGAAAGATTACGAAGAAAAAGAGTATGAAGTATTATCTCAAAAAACAGAAATTCCTATAGATGAAATACCCAATGCTTTAGAATCATGCCAAATTTTATTCCCTCAAGATGATGGATGGTTTATGGATTTATCTCCAAACTCGAACATAAAAATGATGAAAATGTTCCCAGTCCCTTTTATGGGAGTCGGTGCGAATTACAGAAGGTTACTTTACACCCAATCTGGGAAATTTGAAGATCTTGAGCTTACTGGAATGCATACCTTAAACGATTTAATTAAATGGAATAATTTGGTAGTAGAGGTGTTAAAAAATGAATAGTGAGCCACTTCCGATAACAGCGGACATACGGATACGCTTCGCTATGCCCAAATTCGGCAAAGCCGAACTTCGTATGTCCGCAGAACGATAGGCGAAATGTCGCTGGCTACGCCACGAAGCCGAGGCGTAACCAGACCTTGGAGCTTATATAAGCCACCAAGCTAAATAGAGGCGCCACTTCACCTATCTGGCGGGTAAGCGGCTCCGTTATCGGAAATTGCTTTTAATCTAAGAATTATAAGATAAAATTGGAGGTATGAGAAGATGGAAGAGAAGGAATTAATCGCCAAGGAGATAGAGAATATCCCTGAGCCATATCTCATAGAGATACTGGATTTTATCCGATTTTTGAAGACTAAAGCTTTGGAACAAAAGATGGAACTTGCGTTAGCAAGTGAAGTGTCTCTTAAAAAAGATTGGCTGAAACCTGAAGAGGATGAAGCATGGAAAGATTTATGAAAGGGGATGTAGTAGTAGTTCTTTTCCCCTTCTCAGATTTAACCCAAGCTAAAAGACGACCAGCTTTAGTAATTGCAGAGTTAGAAGGCGATGATTTGATTCTTTGCCAGATAACCAGTCACTCTATTAGAGACAGTACGCCGTTTCAATTAATGAGAATGATTTTGAAACCGGGACGCTTAGGCGAAGAAGTAATGTGCGACCTAACCGCATATTCACGGCAGATCGTCATATCATCCTCTATCGAGTTGGTCATCTTAAACCTGAAAAGATCAATCAGATAATTGAGAGGATAGTATCTATCCTTCGACAATGAAATATCCAACTTCCGATAACAGAGCGTATCTGGCTACGGTGTTACGCACCTTCGCCCAAATTCCCCTTCGGGAAACTTCAGATACGCTCGGAACGATAGGTTAAATGTTGCTGGTTACGCCACGAGGCCGAGGTGTAACCAAACTTTTGTGCTTATATAGGGGCGACATTTAGCCCCTCTGAGCGGCGAGTAAGCGGCTTCGCTATCGTCCACCCCTGCCTGCGGCAAGCAGGCGCAAATTTGCTTACCCAATCCGCTGGAGTGAAACAAACTTTCCTTCCGGTCAACTTCGCATACCCGCCGTCCGTTATATGCCATTGCTTATAATTTGATGACGAAGTTGAAACTATAAATCATTATGAAAGAGATTACAACATTCAAGAATGGACCTTGCTACTACGATCTGAATATAGGTGAGCGTATAACGGTCAATTCTCAAGTAATTGAACTGGTAGATACATCTTTCACTGGACCGGAAGGAAAAGGAGCAATGGCTTCAGATGGGATGATAGTTCTCGAGGTGAATGGAGTTCAAAAAAATCTCGTCTTAGGATCGCATATATCCAATATGACATTGCGGATTGGTGCTGAGATGATACGAAGTTTTAATGCAAGGCCATACCGATTGAAACGTCAGAACGAATGCTGGAAGCTTTTCCACGATGCAAGGATCTTCATCTCTTTAACGCCTCATCTAACGTCCTTAAAGCATTATCGCTTTCCTCTTCGCCTCCAGAACTGGGATTGGTCAAGGGAATCAAACCATTTGACAAAGTATTCTGGAGTTTATAAATGGGGAGAGCCGACCCACATAGGGGTAGACATTAATGTTCCAATTGGAGCTCCCGTCATCTCCTGTCAGGCAGGTATTGTCGGTTTTATAGGACTATACAAGGAGGAAGACAAGGACGGCTCTGGTGGACTTGGTATCTTAGTTATTGGGGATGACAATGTTGTCTATGGATATTGGCACTTATCAGCGACTGAGGTAATAATAGGAAAGCGAGTCAGGGGCGGTCAACTCTTGGGTTACAGTGGTAACAGCGGGTTTGAGGGGCATCTTGATTGGCAACCTCATCTACATTTTGAAATGTGGCTTTTGACAGACAATATCGGCAAGTTTCAGATAAGAGAAGGACGTGATTATGATGATCATTTGAAACACTTATGGGTTCCTGAAGGGGGCATCTGTATAAATCCCTTCCCATATCTTTGTGGGTGGTATGATAATGATCAGAACCATTCCGCCGAAAATCGTTGAGTTATCAAAGGGCGATAATGATCCAGTACCTGTGCAGAAGCAGATGGTAGAGTTATTCCATGAGCCTGGTTGCCCTGGGCGGATAATGGCTATCGTTGTAACGAATAATTACGGACAGCCTGGCGTCGGGCAGAAGCTCATGACTTCTAATAGCGTGTTTGCGGTTCGCCATCGCTCACCCAAATGGCCTTCGGCACTTCCCAAACACGTAAACCTTAGGTGAAACTCCAGGGTGATAGATTATGGACATCTATGAAAGGTTTGCATGTTTCTACGCAAAAGGGGCGTACCCCAAGTATAGCGAGAGAATGGCAGAAATACTTCCTGCTGTACTGGAACGATTTGGTGCAAAGCCACAGACAATTTTAGATTTGGCCTGTGGAGAAGGGGCATTTGCCAGGGCGATGGCGAAGAAAGGCTTTCAGGTCACAGGTGTCGACTTATCTCCAAAAATGCTACAGATTGCTCAGGAACGAGCTCAACGAGAGAATGTAAAAGTAGAGTTTCTCCTCCAGGACATGCGGTCCTTGTCTTTTGAGGAGAAATTTGATTTAGTAACCTGCTGGTATGATAGCCTTAATTACCTCTTGAAGTTGGAGGATTTGACAAGGACATTTGCAGGTGTATGGCGGGCACTGAAGAAAGGGGATCTTTTCATCTTCGATATGAATACTGTCTATGGATTAGCTATTGGCTGGCAGCGATACCCTTGCTATGTCCAACAGGATACATATGAGTTGTTTGAAATCCATCGTCCGATCTATGATTTTGAGAAGAACATAGCCACTTTAAGAATTACAGGATTTGTGAAAGAAGGGAATGGATGGTCCAGGGTGGAGGAAGAGCACAAGGAGCGTGGGTATTCCCTAAGGGAGATCAGAGAATGCTTAAAGGAAGTTGGTTTGCTGGAACTTGCGTGCTGGGGGAGTCTCCAAGAAATGGATGAACCCAGACCAGATAGTGGGCGTGTATGGTTCGTGGTACGGAAATAGATATAGCTTCGCTACCCGCCACCCGTTATACGCCATTTCACTTAAGGAGGAATAGAAGATGTCAAGTGGGCTAATGAGTGGTTTGAGGATACAAAACTTGTAAACCGTGAAAGATAATCATTGCTTTACTTACCTATAAATTTGGAGAAGCGAATGTGGAAATTGAGATTCCTATTACAGAACCGGAAATTGATGTAAAATTATTTAATGAACCAATATCCATTACCCGGATTATTCACAAATTCACAGCACCTCTCAAATCGCTGAGGCCTCTTGCTGGAGGGACTCCGCCTTAACGGAGTCCGAGGAAGCGGACAGACATAAATGTCTGTCCCTGGTATAATTAGGTTG
>JAOZNS010000356.1 GCA_029933635.1 Candidatus Zixiibacteriota bacterium
ACACCGGTTATTTCCACGTGACCGTGTATAATCGACCTCCGGAACTGACTTGCCCTGAAGACGGAAATGTGAATGCGGAAGAGACCTTCATCAGCACCGACTTCTCGGTTACCGATCCGGATGGAGACTCTGTGACGGTCAGCTTCCTGGACATCAATCCGTCTGCAACCAACGATCCACAGATAGTAGACAATCACGTGGAGTGGGTGACCACTGTAAGCGAGCTAGGAGATTACGACATCTGTCTGGTGGCAACCGATCCCTGCGGACTTGCAGATACGTGCGAATTCACGGTAACCGTGGATGAGCCGACCGGAGTGTTCGAATGTCCGGACGACGATAGCGTGCATGCAGGTGATCTATTTGTCAGCACCAACTTCACCTTAACCCATCCAGAGTGCGATCCCTCCTCCGTGGAGATCCTGGACATAACTCCGGTGCCAACACATAATCCTGTTATCGTGGGCTATCACGTGGAGTGGCAGACCACCTGTGAGGAAGACGGAGATTACGTTATTACGCTGATAACAAACGAGAGCTGCTCGATTCAAGATACTTGCTCATTCATCGTGACGGTCTACAACCGCCCTCCGGAGCTTACCTGCCCGGATTACGGCCACGTTCATCCCATGAACTTATTTATCAGCACCGATTTCTATACGACCGACCCGGACGGCGATGATGTTTCGGTCTCCTTGTTAGGCATCGACCCGCCTGCTGAACATGATCCGGTCATAGTGGAAAGTCACGTAGAATGGCAGACCACCTGCGTGTTAGGTGATTATATCATTACTTTGGTGGCAACCGATCCTTGCGGGCTTGCGGATACTTGTGAGTTCATGGTGACCGTCACATGGGACCCAGTGCCCGACTTCTATATCTGGGTCTATCCAATCACTCAGTATGTATCGGCTGGACAAGCTGTGGGGTATTTGGTTGAGCTCAACTCGATGTTTGGATTTGCCAAACCCTGTAGCCTGTATGTCTCTGGACTGCCGGATCCACCAGACAACGGGGTCTTCGAACAGGTGGTTATGACCCCAACTGATTTCACCACCTTGAATGTCTATACCCTACCCCAGACCGACACCGGAACTTACACCTTGACCGTCACCGGCAAGGAGATAGGCGGTCTCATTGCCCACAGCACCCAGGTGTATCTTAAGGTTCTGGAATCGCTTGATGTGGGTGAGGAAGCTGACAATTCCAATACTCCAAAAAACTTTGCCCTGTTCCAGAACCAGCCGAACCCCTTTAATCCCGAGACTCAAATCAGCTACTATCTGCCCAAGGGTTGTCAGGTTAGGGTGACCATCTACAACGTGCTGGGGCGAAGAGTGAAAACCCTGTTTGATGGCTATCAGAGTGCAGGAATGCAAACCTTGATCTGGAACGGAAGAAGCGATGAGGGTATCCAACTGAGCAGTGGAATTTACTTCTATCGTTTACAGGCGGATGATTTCTATCAGACCAAAAAGATGATATTGATGAAGTAATTCCCCCCACTCAATCAACTCTGAAAAACCAAAAGCCCTCTGGTTTAGATCAGACCAGAGGGCTTTGTTTAA
>JAOZNS010000161.1 GCA_029933635.1 Candidatus Zixiibacteriota bacterium
AAAATACCGTGATTCGTTACTCGTTGCTCGTAGATCGTCAAGGGGAGTCAGGGGACGGGGGCTCACGAGCACGAACCACGAGCACGAGTTACGTTAGTTTAAAGGTCTACAATGTGCTGGGGGAGTTGGTGGAGACCTTAGTGGATGAGAGGCAGAGGGCTGGGAGGTATAGGGTGAGATGGGATGCGAGCAAGGTGGCAAGTGGGGTCTACTTCTGCTCCCTGAGGGTAGGAGACTACCGGCAGACGATTAAGATGGTGGTGATGAAGTGAAAGCCGGAAGCTGATCGCTGAAAGCCGATAGCTGAAGGCTAGTGAAACCTTAAGCAGGAGGGTTGAATGATGAGAAAGATATTTTTGTGGTTGAGCATAGTGCTTCTTTTGCCTGGGAGTAGAGCCCTGGCTGGGGGGTGGATATGCCAGAACCAGAGCAATTCTCTGGGGAAGGTCGTATTTGTTGATACCCTTAAGGGATGGGCTGTAGGGGGAAATAGAACCATTCTCCATACCAGGGATGGAGGAAAGAGCTGGGTTCTACAGAGAAGTGAATCCAGGGCTGGGATCGGTGGTATCTGCTTTGTTGATTCACTTAATGGATGGATAGTAGGGGGAGGAGGAACAATTTTCCGTACCAGAGATGGAGGAAAGCACTGGATCAGGCAGGAGAGCGGGACTAACCAATTTCTCTGGGAAGTAACCTTTAGGGACACCTCCAATGGTTGGGCAGTGGGAGACTATGAAACAATCCTCCATACCACAGATGGAGGGAGCACCTGGACTACTCAGATGAGTGGGGAGAGCTATAGGCACCTCTATGGTATTGCCTTTGCCGACTCGCTTAATGGCTGGACCGTGGGATGTGATGACTATTGGGGCCCAGAGTTTGAATATGGAATTGCCTACCATACCACAGATGGTGGACAGAATTGGGAGTATTCAGATGCATTTACGGCTTCCGGCTTTGTGGTTGGGGTCATCTTTGTTGACTCGCTTAATGGCTGGGCTGTGGGAGGATGGGCAGATATCGATGTTGGGACGATGATCTTTTACACATCAGATGGGGGTTTGCAGTGGGAAGTTCAGAATGTTTTTGGATTTATGATGGGCGGCCTATTCTTCAGCGATGCTCGAAATGGTTGGGCAACAGCTTGCAAGGGGGGTATGCCTTATTCAGGGATTATTCTCCACACCTCAGACAGCGGAACGACTTGGAACCAACAGTTTCTCGTAGAGGAAGATTATGATGTCTTTCTCTCTGGTGTTTGTTTTCCAGATAGCAACAATGGGTGGGTAGTGGGAAATTGCGGAAGGATAATGCATACCAATAATGGGGGGGAGGACTGGGATCTCCAGAATGGAGGGATGAGTAAGTATCTTCATCTCCACGATGTCTCCTTTGTGGATCAAAAAAATGGTTGGATAGTGGGCCATTGTGTGGAAGGTTCCCATCCCCCAGGAATTCTCCATACTCCAGATGGAGGTCAGAACTGGGAGGTTCAGAGGAGTGGGACCCCGTTGCAAGGGGTCTGTTTTGTGGATATAAATTATGGTTGGGCAGTAGGCAGATCGGGGGCGATCCTTCATACTACAGACGGGGGGAATCAATGGAACGAACAGGGGAGCGGGACGAAGGTTATGCTGGAGAAGGTTTGCTTTATAGACACCCTTAGAGGCTGGACAGTAGGGGATTCCGGGGTGATAAGGTTTACCAGAGATGGAGGCAAGAGCTGGTTTGGTCAGGAGAATGGAACATCTGAAAGGCTTTATGATATTACCTTTGTGGATACATCTATGGGGTGGATTGTTGGCAAGGATGGAACTATTCTCCATACTGGGAATGGAGGGAGGGAGTGGTTACCGCAAGCAAGTGGGATAGAATGTGATCTCCTGGGGGTCTGTTTTAAGGGGAGCTGGAATGGCTGGGCTGTTGGGGATAGTGGGATAATTCTTCACACCAGAGATAGAGGAGAAAACTGGCAGAAACAGGAGAGCGGAACTGAGGTTATGCTCTGGGATGTCTCCTTCCTGGATTCTCTCAGTGGTTGGGCAGTTGGTGATTCTGGGGTGATTCTCCACACCGAGGATGGAGGGACAAGCTGGTTCAGAGAAGAGGCAGGGACAAGGAGCAGGCTGGAGGCGGTAACTATGGTTGATGAGGAGAATGGCTGGGCAGTAGGGGGTAAGGCAACTTGGTGGGGAGGAGGAGCAACTATCCTCAAATATACTGGTCCTACCTATGTGAAGCCAGAGTGGGCATCGGAGGTATTGCCTAAGAGGTATTGGCTGGAGCAGAATTATCCCAATCCGTTTAACGAAAATACCGTGATTCGTTACTCGTTGCTCGTAGATCGTCAAGGGCAGTCAGGGGACGGGGGTTCACGAGCACGAACCACGAGCACGAGCTACGTTAGTTTAAAGGTTTACAATGTGCTGGGGGAGTTGGTGGAGACCTTAGTGGATGAGAGGCAGAGGGTGGGGAGATATAGGGTGAGATGGGATGCGAGCAAGGTGGCCAGTGGGGTCTACTTCTGCACTCTTAAGGCAGGAAGCTATCGGCAGACGATTAAGATGGTGGTGCTCAAATAAAGGTGATAGGTGAAAGGTTTTGGGTGTTAGGTAGGAGGAAAGGCGAACTCCGATAGCCGAATGACAAACAAGAGGCTGTAGATCGTTGTTCGTGGATCGTAGATCGTTGGTCGTATTTCGGGGAATGCATAATGTTGGGGTTCGATTTATCGAGCCCATAAAGGGTGTGGGTTGGATGAATCCGACCCCTACAAGGATTAACCCCATTGAGTCTGTCAGGGCAGAGCCCTGACAGCACAAAGAGTCTGTGACTCAACAAACTCAATGACTGTGTAACAAAAAGAGGTTATCAGTTGCCAGCCCGACAAGCAAGGTCAACTGATAACCCCCGTGAGCACAAGGAAAGAAGAAGTCCCCCTTTCCTATGCCCTTTTGTAATATAGGGCAAGCTGAGGGGGAAGACAAGTAGTTTTTAACGCTTGGTGTGAATTATGACAGTTAGTCAAAAAAACATTGTAGCTACAACCTTTAGGTTGCGTAATGGTTGAGCTATTAGGTCTCTTTCGCAGTTAGGAACTTTCAATCGTAGGGACTCCGCCTTAGCGGAGTCCGAGGAGCGGACAGACCTGAAGGTCTGTCCCTACACGACAACTGAAATTCCGGTTAATCTCAAAAGATTACCTCAATCCGCTATTAGCTTATGAATAACTTGGGTTTAAAACCTTAAAAAGGAGGTGGGAGATGTAGGATAAGCTGGCTGATAGTGAAAGACAGAAGGGGCAAAAACCTTAAACCAGGAGGTAAAGATGCTTTTCAGAAGAACCCTTCTGATAGTGGCTATTTTAGTCACTGCGGCAAGCTATAGCCTTGCCGGGGAGCATCCCTGTCTGCTTTTCTCCTCTGATTCTATTGATTTCATCAGGGAGAGGATTCAGAGCGGAACGCCCCAGTTGGCGTGGGATGAACTTTTAAACCACCAGGGTGCCTATTATTTGGACAACTGTCCTCTCTCTTTCACTGAGATCGAATCCACTTCCTGGCAGTTCCGATGGAGATTCACTTTGGCGAGACACGAATACAATGCGTTGGCCAAGTTGGGATTTCTCCATCTGATAGTTGAAGACCCAGTTATGGCCGATTCCTTTGGTCACAAGGCAATCGAATGCTCTCAGCGTTACTTTGAGAAAGAATTGGATGCGGAGAACGAACTGTCGGTTGCTGCCCTCATCTCCAGTTTCTCCTTCTGCTACGACTACTGTTACGACCTTATGAGCGACTCTCTGCGTCAGGCCTTCCGGGATACGATCAAAAGAGAGATGGATTATCTGGTATCAAGATGGGGGTCTCGAGTTTATGGCTACTGGCCTAATACCTTAGCGCAGCATAACGGTGCCCTTGGGTTGGGGGCGATTGTCCTTGATGGGGAGATGGTTCAAGGGGAGATATATCACGGGGAGGCCCTGTGGGATACCTCAAAGGCGATGATAAGGCGTTACCTGCGGGAGCTTTATGATACCGATGGATCGGGTTTTGAGGGGGCCTTCTACTCATCCTTCGGCCTTTCCGGGATAATCCCCTTTATGGAAGCTCTGAAAAGGAAGACGGGTGAGGATATGTTCCACGAACCGGAGATCGAGCAGAAGCTGAGGAAGATAGACAACTGGTTGGCCTATGAGATAATGCCGGAGAAACACAAATACAACAACCTGAACGATTCTTATCACTGGGATTTCTATCCTGGCTGCGTAGAATGGGTTGACGGCCATTGGGGCTATTCGCTCTGGTTAGGGCCACTGGAGGGAATCTATAATGATGATCCGGTTGATAAGTGGACCTTCGATAACTTGGTTCAGTGGGGAGACATCAACCGCAGGACCAGTGAATGTGGGCTTCTCCCCCTGATCATTCTCAAATACAACGATGACTTGCCCTCAGAGAATCCGGCAGAAAGGCTCTCCTTGGCCAAGTATTTTCGGGGTAGGGGGTTGGTTTACTTCCGCACCGGGTGGGAGGATCCTGAGGACATAATGTTCAGCTTTGAGTGTGGGCCTGCCTACAACCCGGCCACCGGCCACTATTCGGTTAGGCACCAACACTTCGATAAGACCCACTTCACCTTGTATGCCTATGGAGAAAGGTTTGTCATAGACTCAGGAAAAGGTCATGGTAAACCGGAGTCACACAATACAATCTTGATAGACGGTAAAGGGCAGGCTTGGTTCGATAGCATAAGCGTATGGAGCACAGGGATGATAGAGGAGCAGGTATCCGGAGATCTTTGCGACTATGTGCATGGCGATGCCACCGATGCCTACAACAGGTTGTGGGTAATTATAAAGGAGGGCAGAACGGGTGAGGCAGTAGATACGGTAGGCTGGTTCTGCAACCCTGTGCTCAATGCTGATCGGATGGTGACCTTTGTGCGGGGTGATGGTCTGCCTCCCTACTTTGTCATCGCCGATGACATCAACAAGGATGGCGCCGTCCACCAATACAAGTGGCTTCTGCACACAGCCTGCTGGATAGAAGAGGGCAATCCCATAGTCCTCCACGGCACCAACAATTATATGAACATCTATGTGGTCTCCCCCTCGGATTATACCTTCTCCCAGCAGATGTATTCACCGCAGTTTACCCCTATTCCCCTATTCGGCGATTCGGCTGCCTCAGATACCTCCCACCCCTCTCATCCCCTGGCCACAATCAGTAGTTACAATGTCGTTAATCCTTACTTCCTATTGGTCCTCTATCCCCATAAGGAAGGTCTGGAGGTCCCCACGGTTACCGCTGTGCCCATCACCAATGGCCGCTGTGCCAAACTTGCCTGGTCAACTGGGAGGGACTACAACATCCTCAAGGCAGGGGGGGAGGTATCTGCAGATTGGCTCTCCACAGATGCTCAGATATGCCTGATCAGGGAGGATTTAGACTCAACGGTGACCAGGTTTATGATGGCCGAGGGGACGAACCTCTGGATGAGGGGTATACTCTTGGTGGATACCTATGGGGATACAGGCAGCGTGATAAACTCCGGGGCCCAGGTAGTTATCCACAGCAGCACCCCCCGCCAGTTTAAGATCTATGCTCCCCAGGCCACAGAGTTGGTGGTTAACGATACCACAGTTTCTTTCTACAGGATAGGGGACTACATCCACTATCCGGGGGTAGCGGGCTCAATTTCCGAAGATGCCACCGTATCTGGATTGCTTTATGTGAGCGGTGATGTCACCGTAGATAGCGGGGTCACCCTCACCATCCAGCCAGGGGCGGAGCTAAGGTTTGTCGCCGGGTCAGACAACCTGGGCTGTGGGGTAGATTCCGTCCTCTGTGAGCTCATCGTGGAGGGAAGCCTGGATGCCCAGGGGACTGCTGCTCAACCCATTAGCATCAGCTCTACCTCCTCTGCCTTAGGGGATTGGTGGGGGATAAGGTTCAAGGAAGGGAGTTGGGGTGAGCTCAGGCATACCGTAGTTGAATATGGCTATTGTGGGATCTTAGCCGACTCCGGTAGCACAGTAACCATAGACAGTTGCACCATCCAGAAGAACGAGGTTTATGGGGTGAGGTGCGACCATACCGGTGGGGCTACTACCATCTCCGGCAACAGGATTTGGAACAACGGAGTTTACGG
>JAOZNS010000357.1 GCA_029933635.1 Candidatus Zixiibacteriota bacterium
TGGAAGCAGGAGAACCAACAAAGATGGGCTGAGGAGAACTGTTACGAGCCAGGGAAAAACACCTTCCCCGACGATGTCTTGGGCACCCCTGGAGGAGACTGCTCCAAGTATTTCATCATGTCCAACGGTGAGTTCGATTACGATCAAATCTTCGCCTGCACCTGGCCGGATGAGCATCCAGATGAAAGATGGCTGGAGCCCAGCCCGAAGTGTGCCGATTTAGCCAACGGATACGATACCAGATACCTCCTCTCCTTCGGTCCCTTCGATCAGATCGCCCCGGGAGAGTCGTTGATCATCACCGTAGCTTATGTGGCTGGAGCAGACTTCCATGTAGACCCGCTCAATCTGATCAACGATCCCAACATGACCAATCCCACAGCCTATTATGCCAAGCTGGATTTTTCCGATCTGGAGACCAATGCCATCTGGGCTGCCAAGGTGTATGACAATCCTGATGTGGACAAAAACCTCCCCTGTGGAGATGGGATTCCCGACTTCAAAGGTCCTCCTCCGCCACCTTCTCCAACTCTGACCTTTGAAACCAGCAAGGGGAAGGTGAAGGTGAGGTGGAACGGTGAGGTTATCGAAAAGACCAAAGATTCCTTCAACGGTCGGGTAGACTTTGAGGGGTATCGCATCTACATGAGTCGCACCGGAGCGGTGGAGGATTATGCCCTCTTGGGCTCTTATGATAAGAAGGATTTTAAAATCTACAAGCTCAATCGGAACAAAGAAACCCGTCCCTGGGAGTGGAGGGCTGCCTCGGTCAGCTTGGATTCGCTTCGTTCCTGGCTGGACAAGAAGGGGATAAAGGAGGTGGGGGATGATCCCACCATCTGGACTCAGGAGAATCCCTTCGTGATCAAGCCGGTGGCAGAGCCTTTCTATCTCAGGCTCTCCGATCGGGTGGAGGAAAACTATGCAATAGCTTACGATTCCATCGAGTTGACCACTGGAGATTCCCTCTACTTTGAAGCTCAGGACTGGAATGTTGGATTTGAGAAGATAGTTTCCGATACCGCCTACCGCAACTGGGTGGATCGAGAGGTTCCCCGGGAGACTTCGTCCACCTACTGGGATTATGAGTTTGAGGTGGAGGTATTCCCCTCTCAGCCGGTCTGGTTGGCGGTGACCGCATTTGATGTGGGAGACCCTCAGACCGGACTTTCTCCCCTGGAGGGCTCCCGATTGATCAATGCCACCCTGGTCTATCCAACAGATGACTGGCAGAAGGTCAAACAGGAAGGTTTGAAGGTGATGGTCTATCCCAATCCCTATCGGGTCGATGCCAACTACAGTGCCAACCGATATGAGGAGGGAGGAACCTATGGCAAAAGGATCAGGTTCATCAATCTGCCCCCTCGATGCACCATAAGGATATATACCTTGGATGGAGATCTGGTCAAGACCATAGATCATAACAAGGACCCGAACGCTTTAGATGCCACCTATGATGAGTGGGATTTGATCTCCCGCAACACTCAGGCGGTGGTATCGGGGATTTATCTTTTCAGCGTGGAGGATAAAGATACCGGAAAAAATCAG
>JAOZNS010000023.1:0-1248 GCA_029933635.1 Candidatus Zixiibacteriota bacterium
AACAGCGGTGATAGCATAAAGGTAGGCTTGCTTTTGTTTTTCCATAACCAGGGATTGGTTTCAGACGATAAAATTTGACAAAGGACAACGATGATCAGAGCTAAACCCCAAGAACGGGAATGGTTGACGGTTCTGCAGACAAAATTTCAGCTTCACTTAGACCTTCATTTTCACCGGGCGTTTGCCCAAGAGGTTCAACTTAAATCTTCTAACAGTTTCGGGGAGTACCATTTTGCCTTCAGGATCCTCAAAATATAATGCATCATAGGGGCATTGAACGATACAGGCTCCGCACTGGACGCACCGATCAGACCTGGGCATGATGGCAATATGTCGAATCCTATCTAGCTCATAACAATTTTTTGGGCAGACCTGCTGACAAAACCCGGCACCTTTGCACTTCTCCTCATCAAGAGCCACCTTCAGGAATCTGTCTTGGTGCAAGCCACTCTTATAAATGGGAGTACTGCCCATCAAATCAATGCTTACCAGGAGTAGAATGAAAGATGAGACCAGACCCCAGCGGAAAATAAATCCCAAGGAGAATGCGTCTTTTGAGACGAGGAATCATTGCCAGGGGAAATCTTACCAACCAGTTTAGCATCCTCTTGGGGAGGCTTGAGGGTCTTACTTCGTCTATTACCAACAGAACTCCGTTGGGCTTCAATATTCTTTTCACAGCCTTGAGAGTGAAAACCAATTCATCTTCTGTCAACTCAGAAAAACAAAGAGTGCTTGTCACCACATCGTAGCTTTCTGACTTTTCCTCTCCGAGCTCACCCACCCCCATCTCACAGAACGCTATATTTTGAGCAAGGTTCGCCTCTGTTGCCCGCCTTCGTGCAATTTCTAACATCTGAGAATTGACATCGATCCCCTTAACCTTCGCCCCTTTTTTTGCCGCTCTTAGAGTCAAGGCTCCAGTTCCACAGCCAAGATCAAGAACCCTCTGGTTTTCCTCTATGTATGATACCAAGTCATAGTAAGCCTGATCCAATCTTCCAAGTGTGAGAATGCGAAGGCCCTTATCATATCGACTTGGGGTAGATTCAAGTATCTTCATCAAGATATATGTGCTCACTTGGTTTCTCGAAAGTTAGAAAACGCTAAGATACCTTAACATGCTTACGCATCTGGGGAGCAACTAAGACCGGAAGTCTAAATCCTGCACTCGATTCAAACAGGATTTTGCATCAGTTAAAGGTGACATGAAGTAGCCTCAACGTCCACTTAACACAGTGCTTTGTG
>JAOZNS010000023.1:1258-7905 GCA_029933635.1 Candidatus Zixiibacteriota bacterium
CATTTTCTGATGTTTCGGCAACCAGTGCTAATGAAAATCGGAATTTTGAAAGTGTTCTTCAAGATATGCCCGGAGCATCGGAAACTTAATTGTCATGTTGGGAGAAACGAAACATCTTTGCCCATGGGGAATTTTCAAATGTTTTTTAGATTCTTCGCCCTTTGGGCTAACAATGACATAAAATGACTAAGAAAAACAGCTTTTTAGGCCATTTCATCAAAGGAACTCTCAAAGCGTAAATGTCACAAAACGCTAAGTTTTTCAGGCTAATTTCAGCTCCATGAATTTTGCCCCATTCACAGGATTGTGCCTGTATGGTTTGATTTCTTTGAAGCCTAAGAGGCGATAAAGTTCTATCGCCTCCTTCATTGAGGGCACGGTATCAAGGCGCATTCGGGTATATCCGATCTTACGCGCCTTTTGGATGATAGCTGTGGCTAAATCTTTGCCGATCCCTTTTCCTCGAAACTCTGTCCGAACATAAAGCCTTTTCATCTCACAAATACCTTGCTCGATCTTTCTCAATGCCACACATCCGGCTATCTTATCCTGATATTTGGCTAAAAGCAGGCATCCATCCGGCGGAGCGTATTCTCCGGGAAGTTCTGCCAGCTCTTTGTCGAAATTCTGAAAACACAGGTCAAAATCCAATGATTTGGCATATTCTTCAAACAGTTTCCGAACCTGGACAAGGTGCTCTTCAGAATTAACTTGTAAAAGCTTTACCATCTCTTAACACAAAGGGGCTCCTCTCAAACCTCAATTTGCCCGGATGGGCGATCGCCTGCTTGAGGTTTTTAAGATAGCCTTGCAATCTCCTCCAAGATGACCGAATTGGGTCGTCTGTCATTTTTTTTCTTCTACAAACTCATTCCATCGTTTATCCACCCAGCGTTTGATCCCTTTCTCCTTGATCTCCTTTGAATTTTCAATACACCCGAATTTTATAACACCAGGATTGCTTTTGAGCAAATCACAGGGGAAGTCAACACACCGATTACAAAAATCAAAGCCTTTTTGAAAACAACATTGCCTGATCTGGCATCTATCCTCCTCAGGAGTTTTGGCGATCTCTGCCTTGCATCCGGAGCATATCTCAGATTGAGCAAGAATCTGCAAGCCCAGCTTCAAATTTTCTCGGTCCGCTTTCCCCTCAAGGAGTTTTCTGAATCCGTATTCTTCCAACATTTCCAATGCCGACTGAAAAGTTGTTCGTATCCTGCCGGTGAACCAATCACAGGTATGGCAATACGAGCCACAGAAGGAGATATATCTGTTTCTCTCTTCCTCATAATTCATCTCTCTGACCTCCTTTTTACAGACAGATCATCTTATGGCTGGTTAAAAGCCCAATAAAACACTTCGGGCCTTGCCGGAAGCCCTATCACCTGTTGGCGAAAAGTTGAATTCTTATCCATAAAAGTGAAGCCAACAAAGGCTTAATCTCACATAACTAACTATTTTTTTCTACCTTCTTCAGAAATTTTTTGACAACTTCCTTTTCCCTGTCAATCGAGCTTGAACTTAAAGAGTAATTCGTCTCAGTATGATCTGAGAAACGCCTATCCTGATATCCCAAACTTCTTTAAAAGCAAAATCATGGCATAATAGAAGATTCCCATGATCAGACACGAGATTATCAACGCAGGATAAAAAGGGAGTTTGTTTTTCAAAAGCAAGGGAAGCAATAGAAATAATGAAAGAGAAGGTAAAACCATCCAGAAGATATTGATGGACAATCTGGAAACCTTCTCGATGCTGGAGGTATCGATGTAAAGCCAGATCATTCCCAGAACCGAGACAGCAGGCAGGGAGGCTAAGATTCCTGCAGCTAATGAGTATCTCTTTGAGACCTCAGAGATGGCAACTATCAATAGAGCTGATATTATAAATTTCAGGGTATAATAAAGCATTCTTGATATGCCTCACATCGAATTAGGCTGAATTTATAAGCTTGGTCTACCCGATCATGTCCCGGCTCACTTTTCAGGAGGTTAATCTCAATTAGAAATTTTACCTTCTTCAATATAAAGTTTATCCCGAGCGACGCAAGAAAAAAGGAAGGCTTGGGTTCCTAAGAGGAGGAGCCTCACAGACAAGAATTAGCTGAAGCAACGAGGAAAATAGGGAGGTATCGATTATTTTGATTTGAGATCAATTTACGGATCGATCTTTTTGGCGATCCTTTCTTAGATGTATATTGATGATCGGTAAGAGCTTCAAAAATCCGGGGTTGTTTCCGCAATAGTTAAGGATACCAATTTGCACGCCATTCAAAAAGTGAGCATAATTGAAGAGTCCCACGGAAACGCCACTTAAGTTCCTTTTCGCCTTGCAGAAACCTGCTATGGCCAGTCCCGTCAAATTGTGCGACTTAAGTTTAATTCCCCCCACTGTGAAGCCGGTGATATTTTTGGCTCCCACCCCCAAACCTCCCACTGTGAAACCGGTTATCTGTTTTGCCCCGACCCCGGCTCCTCCAATTGTTAAACCGGTTATTTCGCTTGCTCCCACCCCGATACCTCCGATGGTTATCCCGGCTATCCTTTCTGCGCCAATTCCTATTCCTCCCAAAGCAACGCCATTTATGATCTGACATCCCAGTCCAATCCCTCCAATGGCTACCCCATTCACCTCATCAGCCGCGGCTCCCACCCCACCTAAGGCAAAGCCATTGATACTTTCAGCCGCCATTCCAATCCCACCAATGGCTATACCTTTAACCTGTCCACATGCAAACCCCACCGTTCCCAGAGCAACCCCCTTTATGCTTCCGGTGGCAAACCCTACACCACCAATGGCTATCCCACAGACCTCCTCACCTGTTACCCCTATTCCGGCAATTGAAGCTCCATTCAGCTCTTTGGCGTCAAACCCCACCAGCCCGAAAGACAAGCCGTTGACCACCGCATCAGGACTTTCCTTTGGCACCCAGAATGTAAAATTAGCTCCGTTTATCCTCTCCACCCCCTTATCAACCAGATTGAACCGTAACCCATTTATTCGCTTAGAATTGCCAAAGCTTATGCCATAACCTCGGTAGGTGAGGTCCAATGATGAAGCAAAAGAATTAGCCACGTTAATAATCAAGAAAATTCCCAGATAAAAAAGAGAGAAACGGGGCATAAAACCTCCTGATCGAAAAATCTTTATGAAGCTTAAGCGCAAAAAAACATCCTTTTTTCATGCCCGGCAAGCCATGATGTCAAAACAGATCTTTTGGGTAGAAAAGATCTTTAGCTGACTTTTTTTATTTTACCTACGTGTTTTGAGTTTGGAGGTTCGATTTTCTTCAACCCGCGGTTCTTTTTCACCTTTGTCGATCATAAAATTCCATATTTTAAGCTTCAAATAAATCTTGCCAAATTTCATTTCTGAGCTAAATTATAAAAAGAGCAATTAATTTGTAAAACCAACCTGTTAAGGTTAACCTCCATCAGGAAGGAGAGCATATGTTAAGCATTAGGGAAAAATTCGGCATTCTTATTTTCTCCGGGGGTTTTATCATCGCCTTAATTTGGGCAGTTTTAAACAATCAGCCTTCTTTTAACTCCGGTGTAAATATGCCATCCTTTGAAAAATCTGAGGGGAAAGAAGAAGAGAAAAAACCCAACGACTGGTTCTTCATGCAGAGAGCCTATCCGTTAGGAAAGATACCTTTAGATCAGTATCTTGCCTCTTTAGAGCAGGCCAAAGCTATGAGAGCCAAAGCCGGGGATAAAGATGGGATTATCTGGTCAGAAGCGGGACCCACCAACATCCCCGGTCGGATCACAGATATTGCAGTCCATCCCGAGTATCCAAACATCATTTATGCTGGAGCAGCATGTGGAGGGGTGTTCAAATCAACTGACAACGGTGCCTCCTGGACTCCTATTTTTGATGAACAGGGGACTCCCTCTATCGGTGCTTTGGCTATCAATCCCGACGATCCCCAAATCCTCTATGTGGGAACAGGTGAAGCCAACGGAAGTGGGGACTCCTATCCCGGGACCGGGATTTACAAATCAACAGACGGTGGCTCAAGCTGGAGCCACATTGGACTGGAGGACAGCTATCATATCGGTCGGATAGCTCTTCATCCAAAAGATCCAGAGATCGTCTTTGTGGCGGCTTGTGGCAAGCTTTTCGGCACAAACCCGGAAAGAGGCATCTACAAAAGCACCGATGGTGGCACAACTTGGGAGCAGAAACTCTTTATAAGTGATTCCACCGCGGCGATCGATGTAGCTCTGGATCCCACGGATCTTAACACCATCTATGCCGCCATGTGGGAAAGATTGAGAGCTCCCGACAGACGTAAGGTCGGGGGATGGACCAGCGGAATCTATAAGTCCACAGATGGCGGAAATAGCTGGTATCAGCTCACCAATGGTTTGCCTCAATCCGCCGATACCATAGGACGAATCGGGCTGTCGGTGTGTGCCTCCTCCCCTAACGTGGTCTATGCCATATACTGCAATCATCCTGGAAGATTCATGGGGGTATACAAATCTACAGACTACGGTGAGTCGTGGACCCGAACCAATGACTCAATCTTGGACGGTTTCTTAGGTGGATTCGGATGGTATTTTGGCAATTTGAGAGTCGATCCCACAAATCCTAATCGGGTGTTCGTTATGGGGGTAGACCTTTATAGGAGCACAAATGGGGGCAGTTCCTGGTCCGAGGTAGGATACTCAGTCCATGTGGATCATCACGCCATGTTCATCTCTCCGATGGAGCCCAACCGAATTTATCTGGGTTGTGATGGTGGGGTGTATCTTTCCACAAATGGCGGAACTGCCTGGAGCATCTGCACTAACCAGCCATCCACACAGTTCTACGCCATCACAATTGACCATCTGAATCCCCAGAGGTTATATGGTGGAACCCAAGACAATGGCACTCTGCGCACCCTCACTGGAGATTTGGACGACTGGGAGATGATTCACGGAGGAGATGGTTTCTACTGCAACGTGGATTATACCAACTCCAATGTCATTTATGCGGAGTATCAATGGGGGTGGTTGCGTAAATCCACTGATTTAGGCTACAATTGGTACTATATTATGGATGGAATAGATTACAGCGATCGACGCAACTGGTGCACCCCGGTGATTATGGATCCGGTGGATCATAATACTTTATATTATGGATCGTATCGTCTTTATAAAACCACCGATGGTGGCGAATGGTGGAGCCCGATAAGTGCAGACTTAACCGATGGACCCGGAGGTGGGAACTTAACCTATGGAACCATTACCACCATCGCGGTGGCTCCTTCAAATACCCAGGTTATCTATGTGGGCACCGATGATGCCAACGTATGGGTTACCACCGATGGTGGAGATAACTGGATCGACATTTCGGCAGGACTACCTGATCGCTGGGTCACAAGGGTGACGGTAGATCCTTATGCCGATTCTGTCGCTTATGTCACTTTCTCCGGACATCGAGTTAGCTCTCCACTTCCCCACATCTATCGCACCACCAATTATGGCACCACCTGGCAGTCAATATCTTCCAATCTTCCGGAAGGTCCGATAAATGATGTAATAGTTGATCCCCAGAATTCATCGGTTCTGTATGTGGGATCGGATGTTGGAGTTTATATAACTTACGATCTGGGAGGAAGCTGGGAGCCTCTGGGCACTGGATTGCCCATCACCACGGTGCACGATTTAGCCTTTCATGAGCCAACCCGCAAGCTGGTGGCGGGCACACATGGTCGTTCCATGTTCTTTTGCCAGGTTCCAACAACCGACACCCTTCACGGGGTTCAAGTCTTAGCTGGAGAGAACGTAAACTCGATCAATGCTGACGAAAAACAGGTGCTGTTCTTTTTGCAAAACACGGGACAGGTTACAGATACGTTCGACGTGATCGTAACCGAGCAATTAGGATGGAATCTAAATCCCACAACATATCGGACAGAACTAAGTGCTGGACAGATCGACACCTCGGAGATCATGGTGAGCGTTCCCTACGATGCTACCTTAGGAACGGTCGATCAAATTAGCTTTGAAGCTACCTCCAGGGGTAACCCCTATTACCAGGATCAGGCTGTCCTCACCGTGACGGTATATGCGATAAGGGGCGATGCCTCCAATGATGGCGTGATAGATCTGGGGGATGTGGTGATTTTGATAAACTACCTTTTTAGAGGAGGATCGGCTCCAGAGATCTTCCAAACCGGCGATACCAATTGTGACACAATAATCGATGTGGGTGATGTGGTGGTGTTGATAAATTATCTTTTTCGTAATGGACCTTTGCCCTGTGCTCCTTAAGCTTAAATATAGGGGTCAGCTTAGGAATTACTCCCGTCCTGGAAATAAAAAACCCTCATTTCGCTGGCTGAAGAAATGAGGGTCTGGAAAGGAACGGTCTAAGAGGCGGTAGATTATTCGTTAAACAGATAAACCGATTCCTGATAAAATTTAGCTTTCTTACTTTTGATCCGATAGGATAAAAGCTCCTTTAAAAATAGATTTTTCTCTGAAAGGGGAGCCTTATCAGCCAACACCGAACAGGAAACCTCCAAGCCTAAAATTCGCTGGGTAATCACAAATCTGGTCACGCCGAAGGGAAAAAGCATTCCACCAGAGACCAGATCAATCACCTGCTTTTTTTTGAATATGGGTAGCAGGTTCACCGCTGAGCTA
>JAOZNS010000023.1:7915-20668 GCA_029933635.1 Candidatus Zixiibacteriota bacterium
TTGTCAAATACGGAAAGAATCTTCTCATCTGAGCCGGGATGAAATATCTCCCAGGAGCTATTATAGATAGCGATCACCCTGCAAAGGTTTTTTACCCGGGTTTCCAACGATTTATCTCTCTGGCTCAACACCACTCCAGAACGATCCGCAAAAACGAGGTAGGAGACGGTCCTTTCGTCCTCTAAAGCCTCTTTCCTCCAATTCCATCCACAGGAGGATATTTCCAGATTCAAATCCTTGAGCTTTTCTAAAAGCTTTTCTTTTTGAAGGTTAAATATCAAATGCTCCCATGAGGTAAGCTTCACATTCTTATCCAGATAATCTATCCTTTGAACCAGCACATCTCGATATCCCAAAAGCTTCAGGGCAGAGATGGTATTGACTCCATCCAGAACCAGAAGCTTTCTTTTCTGTTCAGGATGCAACTCCTCAGATTTATTCATGAAAGGAAAACCTGCCACCAGAGCAGGGTGTTTCAAGTGTCTTTCCTTTTTGATCTGGTCGGCCAGTCGGCAGACTCGAGCAAAATCGCAAGTTTCGTGAAAGATCAACTCGTCTAAATGAACAAAACCCAGTTCAAACGAATTCCCGTTCATAGTCTTCATTTTCCTTAACCTATCTGAGGTGGAAATTCATGTTCAATTGGAGAATTTAGCAAATTATATGCCACCAGCTCGCCTCCCAATCTTTCCTTTTGCATTTAGAGCATAGAGATTAATCCTTTGTCCTTTATGGGATTATCATATAAAGAGGAGGGGGCTGACCTTATGTTAAAGGGATGAGGGCAAAAGGGTGGTTGCCATTCACCATGCTTGTATGCAACAAGTTTCACACATCTTGCAAGTTCATAAAAACAAAAATTCCCACCGGACATAACAAGGACGAATCCGAATACATCCACTCCAAAAATTCAATTTAATCTGTGGACCCTCCCTCGATCTATGCACATCCACGTCTGGGAGGTGGACCTTCGCGGAAAAGGTAATTTATCAGATAAATCACATCCCCAATATTTACCTCACAATCACCGTTTTCATCTCCTGATGCTAAGGGATCCGGTGGATCTCCATTCCTGAAAAGATAATTTATCAAATAGATCACATCTGCGACATCCACCACCCCATCCCCGCTTGCATCCCCATAGTTCTCTACATCAAAGCTCCAAACCTGGTCAGACCAGATTGAAGACCAAGGGTCGTAAGCTCTCACCTTCCAATAATAAAGGATGCCGTATTCTAATTCGCCCAAGACATACTCACTTACCGATATACTATCCACAGTAATAGTAGAATCTGGATCAAAAGATGGTGAGGTGCTTATATAAAGATCATAGTAAACATCGTCTCTTGGATTTGGATCTTGCGCATCCTCCCAGTCGAAGTATGTGGGACGAACTACCGTATCCCCGTCTGCCGGCAAAATAAGGGAGAAAGGCTCTGGTGGATAATTGGGGATTGAATCGCCCCAGAAGAAAGCTCCACAAAGCCTTGGGGAACTGTAAGGTGGTTCTGTCATTAACATTGCTTCGACAATGAAAGATAGATCTGAGGGTCCATGTGAAACATATAAACCTTGCAGAGGAAAAGTGCTTGAAAAAATCTTAATTCCTTCAGGATCGAGCACCACCCCATCAGGGGTTACTCGAGTGCAGTATGTGGTATAACCAACTAACCAGAGTATCACATAATTAGTTCCATCGTAGGTCAGGCCAAATGGTACTTGGCCTCCCTCGCCCACAAAGATGGGGATCCCTTCCGGATCCAGTATATCTCCCTGTGAACTTACCCGGGCACCATAGATATCATAATCTCCATTTCGGTCGTCCTTCCACACCACCAGATAATTACCTGCTCCCCAGGTCACATAGGGACTGGTTTGTGAGGAATCGTCCTGGTAGATGGTGATCTTATCTCCAATTAAGGTTCCATCTATGTCTATCAGTTGCCCATATATACCATAGGAACTGGTAAACCATTTCCAAGAATAAACTGCCAGATAATTTGATTCACCCCAGGCTATCCTTGGAGCTCCATAATAAGCCCTTTCGGTGGAAATCTCAAATGAAGACCCCACGGGTGTTCCGGTAGCGCTAACTCGACGTCCGAAAAGATCGGGCTCTGAGGATCCCCACTGTTGCCGCCAGACCACCATAAAGCTCTCCCCACTCCAGTCTAAGTCAGGTGAGGTATCCTCACACCACCGTCCGGGCTGACCCGTTGCAGTTGCTATTCCAAAACCATCGGTATCGGAGACCACGCCCTCCGGGCTTACCAAGGTGCCAAAGATATCCCAGTCACCATCCCGGCGGTCCTGCCACACCACCAGAAAGTTTTCACCATCCCAGGCTAATTGAGGACTTTCCTGTCTTTCTGAATGGTTGCAGATGGGGAATGAAGCCGGATCAACGCTTTCTCCTCTGGAGTTCATCCGGATACCATAGAGGTCACACCACCGTCCTGCCCGCAGATCTTGCCACACGATCAGAAAGTTTTCTCCATTCCAGCCGATGGAGCCATTCGTCTGAGAATTACTTCCTAAGGAAAGAATAGTTCTGTCGCCAAGAATATTTCCTTCTGGATCCAGGCGAATACCGCATATATCCCAGTTATCAGCGTCAAGTTGATGTTCCCAGACTACCAGAGTATTCATCCCATCTGAGGCTGAGGCGGGGCGCTTCTGATTGTAGTCTGCCCCTTCACCTAAATCGATTCCACCCGGGTCAAGCACTTCTCCTTCAGGTGTTACCCGTGCACCGAAGATGCTGGCAGAGGAGACCTCTCTCCAGCTCACCAAAAAGTTAGTTCCATCCCAGCTTACCGAAGGATATTCCCGACTGCCTGAATTCGTGCAGATGGGGATACCAGAGGGATCGAGAACCTCTCCGTCCGAGGTTACCCGGGTCCCATAAATGTAATAACTCCCAGGGCCATAATTAAGATATTTCCACACCACCAAGTAATTAGTTCCGTTCCAGGCAATTTTAGGATATGATGAGACACTGGCGGAGTCAGCAATCAGGATACCATTTTGATCTAGGATCGTCCCTTCCGGAGTTATCCGCGTACCGCGGATATTTGTGGGGTCGTATCACCCTCCCCCATCTTCCCACACCACCAGATAGTTAGTTCCGTCCCATGCCACGTCAGGACAGTAATTTGAGTGTAAGGTATCATTGGAGATAAAGATTGGGTCGGTGTCAAGGACTTCTCCCTGCGGGGTCACCCGCGCCCCATAAATACTGACGGTCGAATCACCCGCTTGCATCCCATACCAGACCACCAGATAATTGGTTCCGTCCCAGGCTATACTTGGTGCCACCTCATCGTGTGCTGTGGTGCAAATGGGTATACCCTCCGGGTCAATCACTTCCCCATACAGGGTGACTCTGGCTCCATAGATATCGTAATTGCCGGCTCTGGTATCATGCCATACCACAAAATAATTTGTGCCATCGTAAGCGGCTGAAGGCTCATATTGATCCTCTGGAGCGGTAGAAACAGGAATTCTGACTGAATCAAGAATCTCTCCATCTGGACTCACCCGTGCACAGTAGATATTTTCCTCAAAAAGTGAGTAATAGTTCGATAAATATTCCTCCCAAACCACTAAATAATTCCCGCCACCCCAAACTATGGCAGGCGCGCGTTGATATCCATAAGCGGTATTGAAGACTACATTGGTATCTACAAAGAACTGTGGCCAGTCCTCATCCCAGCTTTCAAAATCATAGAAATAGAACCGATTTAGTTCTCCATCTCGTTTCAGCTCCTTAGCTTTATAAAAGAAGGGATCACATTCTTCTTCTGAGTTAATGAATCCTCTTTCGCAGTTTTCAGCCTCAAATGAACTTAGTCCCAAGGGTATCTGAAACAGAAAAACATATCCTAAGGCGAAAATTAATAACAGAGGGGTCCTTCTACCATTCAACATGATTTCGCCTGCGTTAAATGGCGTTAGGGTTTTCTACTTTCGTTTGGTAATTGTTTCAATTCAAATAGATATATTCTTTCCCTGGTTTTCACGCTGAATTCAGACCCTGCTTGAGAGAATTTCACCTCTGGAACAAAGGCGTTCCAGAGTTTGTATGAAAGTTTCCTCTCCCAGGTCAACTTTCCACTTTTATCAAAAAGATAAACGTATCCTTGGGTATGCCTGTCTTCCGGTGGAACCTTTCTACCTTTATCAAAATCCACTCCGGCAATTATCTTCTCCGCATCATGCGCTACATCCACCGAGATAAACGATAACCCCGCTTTCTTTAGGACCCGTTGCCAGAGAAGTTTTCCGGTTTTGACCTCAAAAAGATAAAGATTCTTCTTGTCGATGGCACAAAGATACTCGCCCTCCGGGGAGAAACAGATTTCCCTAACCAAGGAAGCTACCTTTATTTCCTTACCGGTTGGCTTGCCCTCATAATAAAATTTCAAATCCCCCGAAGCCACCGTTGCCACATGTGCGCCATCCGGGGAGATTGAAAATTTTTGACACAGACCCATGTTGAATTTCAAATTCCCTGAGCGGTCAAATATCATAAGACCATCTTTTGCGCTGTTGACCAGAACATATTGCCCGTTTCTTGAAAAAGAGATTGCTTGGGGGTATCTTATTTTGGTTTTGAAGAGCAATCCGCCGTTGGGATCATAAAACGCCAGATCGGATTCCGGGTTTCCTTCCCCTCCAGATATTCCCACCACCATGCCACCGTTTGAAATACGAAAGTCAGAAACCTCTGGATCTTGAATCTCCCATAATTTGTTTCCCGCAGAGGAGTAAAGTTCAAATCTTTTTGCAGATAAAAAACCTGGGGGTGCATTTTTTGAGTAGGTGGTAATTCCAAAGAAGTTGCCATCCTCAGATGTAACCACTGACTGGTTAGATTTTAAATCCATCTGGAAAGACTTTTTTCCATCAGGGGTTAATACCTGAAAGTCGCTGAAAGAGGCTAAAAACAGCTTTCCTTCCAGGATATTCCCTTTGATCGTCCTTCCTTCAACCGGAATCTCCAGAACCAACTTTGGCTCCTGGGCTTGAGCTAATTTGAAGGACAGAAGCAAAGAGAGTAACGTGAAACATATTCTTCGATTCCTCATCTCCACCTCTTGGTGGGAATTTAAAGATCAACGATTAAAGATTCTCCATTTATAGTATAATTCAAATCGCAAAGTTGTCAAGCTTCAAGTCTTATTAGTTATGGAGAGGTAATGCTTGAGTTAAAACTGTTGCTCACATTGAATCTCACATTTTGGATAAATCATTTTCAAAGGTGTCTCCTCAGCTAAGAGGTAAGACCATAAGATATTTAAAGGAAGTGATTTGGGACCTCCTTTTTCCTCTTAATTAGAAGGAAAGGTAATACTTCAAAGTTTACAATATCCTCAGTTCATGCTGACCACCAATGCGTTTCTAAACTTGTTAGTTGGAGTAAAACGTCCGAATTAACCTTGGATCATACAAACTCCAAGATAAAAAATATGGCGCAGGTTTTATATTCAACCCGCGCCATATAAGACACTCACGAATTGCTTAACGGTTAATCACATGATGGTGGCGGACCTTCTCTGAACAGATAGTTGATCATATACACTATGTCTCCCAGATCAACTATGCCGTCGCAGTTAGCATCTCCAGCATCCAGAGGGAATGGAGGGATGCCTTCTCTAAATACATAGCTGACCAGGTATACAACATCGCCAACGTCCAATATGCCATCCCCGGTGGCATCTCCTCGCAGGAAAAGCTCCACCTTCACCAGATCCCAGCCCTTGTGTCCCAGTCCGTCAGTTATATCCACGTTGACAAAATATCCATGTCCAACAGGAAAAAGATCTGGGTCTGGATACCAGGGATAATGATATTCCCCTGGTGAGTCCGGTACCGGCTCTATATCCTCCGGGTAGGCAACAGTATCCGGAGGAACCGTCACCGTTGTCTCCTTGGGAGAGACGATAATCAGGTCAATCAGAGGGTCTCCATCATGTCCTTTGTCGAAAGCATCTTGTTGCACCTCAGTGCCAGAACCGGGATCCATGTAGTCCAAGAAAAACTTAGGATGCACGCAGAAAGAGTTAGCCACCACCACGTGCGTTTTGTCTCCGGTGATCACATCCTCATCTTCTTCGAAAAGTTCCCTTATAAGTCTTCGTTGGGTTACGTCCTTCTCTTGCAGGTGAACCGTGGGTTGGAATACGCACTCCCCGCAGTGCTTCTTGATATATGCATCGATGGCTGCCTTCTCCTTTTTCAGCGGTGTGCCGGTATCAGGATGAGTGCCCAGAAGTCCTGCTAACTCTGCCACCATCTGGCTATCATTCATTGCCCCACTATCTGTCAAACAAGGGAATCCATTTTGAGCCCAGTATTTCAAACAAGCAGCTATGGAGGTGGGAACGCATCCCTGATTTACGCCATTAGCACCAGTAGGGTATAGATCAAATTGGTTCAGGTGCGGAATCCCCTTGTTGTAGCCTTGAATGCAATCAAATTTTTCTTCGTCCATCCCTATCCCTCGCCCTGGATAATCAGGAATGGGATAAACGATAACATACATCTCTGTAATGTTGTCGCCCGGAGTGAAGAAGTGAATATCTAACATACTGTCTGTGGGGAAATTAAATGTATCAGGCCAAATGATGGTAACCTCTGGAGGATATGGATCCCAGTATTGGACGATGGTATCTGACGTGGCCCAGCCTGCAGAATCTACCATGGTAGCTCTGATCATGTAGTAACCTTCGGGCAGAGTAAGATCAGGAGACCATTTAGCTTGCCATCCATTCCCTCCAGGTTGGGTGGTATCTGCAGGGTCTCGCATATAGGTGGTGCCATCATAATCGATGTCGATTGTATGCCAGATATCATCAAAGAAATACTCAAAAACAGTATATTCCACCTTAGAGACAGCCTGAAAATCTATTGCTTGGATCACAAGGGTGTCGGAGAAATAGTTTTTATCCCAGATGGAGGTATCGTTGGGTTCCACGATCACGGTCCTGGGATAAGGATAGGTGCAGAACGAACCATGAGGATAATCTATGCATTCAGCAGGTGGCGGGAACCAGGCACCACCCATCTCCCGACATTCCTCTTCAGTAGCAGGGTAACACTCAGGCGGGCTTAGCTGACAACATCCCACTGAGGGGATACAAATAACTATCTCGATGAAGAAATCGACACCCACCCCCCAAGTTTCCAAAATAGTATGCCACATTCCAGCCTCATAATATACACTCCTATTAGACATCTGGCTTCCATCATCGCTCAAAATGGAAAGGGTATCCTGCACATCAGCCCGGGGATGGGAGAAGCCGACATGAATCGGCTCGCCCCCGACTAACTCCAAATGAACCATTTCGGTCTCGATCACATTCATATCTGGATACCAAACCAGATCAGAATGAGGGATGACAAATTCGGCGATAGCACCGGAAGGGGGCATCTCATCCAAAGGATACATCCCGTCTGAGTTCCAAACATAGATATGAGCATCGGGACTGCCTGAACTTCCACCTTCATAAAATGCGATATGAATCTCATCTAAGTAACAATCATAGGGGATGTCAAATCTTTCATTGAAAAAGTCATCGCCATAGGGATCGGGAATTGGCCAATAATAGGCAGGGGCGCCATAATAAGATAGAGTATCGCATTGCTTCTGGGTTTGGCTCATCTCCTCAGAAACCAAGTTGTCCGTTGATTTCTTCTCCTTCAAGGTTGTAGGATCAATTTTGATTCTGTCTAAGAAGCCTGGATCTCTTTTGTCGATAGCATAAGCCATGAAACTGACCAATGCTATCAAAAGAACTACAAAGATTACCACTTTCCTGTTCATCTCTTTCCCTCCCGGTAAAAAGGAATTAACGATTTCCAATTTTTTTCAGAGGCTCAAGATAGTAAGGCAAAAACTTACCCCTTGGATAAATGTTCATTTTAACGCATCTTCCATAAAATCTCCTTTCGATAAAAAGAGTTATTCAGCTTTAAGATGGTTTTTTAAGCATACCACCAAGTCATGATTGGGATATCCTTTTTTGGTCTTATCGGCAAGAAATATTACTATGTCCAGCTACCCGGATTGGACTATCCATTCATAGGCAAGCCAAAAAACAACAAAAAAGCATCTTTAGTTTAGATCCGATTGAATAGCTGATTTTTTTATTCCCCTTCCAGTCTTAATATACTCAGAATTTATTTTTTGTCAACCAAAAACTTCAGGGGTCTGTCTGAAAAAATGAAGCAAAGCGGTCGAGCAAGTCCCCCCTGGAGGTAGGGCTTCCAGCCCTCCAAGAGAAGTTTTTCATAGATCTCTTCGGAACTTTCTTGGGAATAATCGGTGAGGCTTCAGCGGGATTGAAGCAGTTGTTTATCTTACAAAAATTGATATATTTAGCTCAGAATGGAACAACCCAGATCGGAAACAAAGATAAGACCAGACCTTACATCAGGCTCGATCACCAGAAGCATCTTCTATCTGGCTGGACCCGCGGTAGCCACGATGTTTTTGGAAACCGCCTTTTCCATTGCGGATATATACTGGGTGGGCAAGTTGGGGGCGGTTTCTCTGGCGGCAGTCATCTCCAGCGCTTTCTTAATCTGGATCATCTATTCCCTGGTGGGGGCTATCTCGGTGGGAGTTGTTGCCATGGTGGCAAGATTTGTGGGAGCCAGACGACCAGATCAAGCTATCTTTGTCTCCAGAGAGGCTTATGTTTTTTCTCTCCTCTTCGCTTTTGGTGTCACCATATTGGGCCTCCTTTTCGCCAAGTGGGTTTTCATCCTGATGGGGACGGCACCAGATGTGACACACCTGGGAATTCGGTATTTGAGGATAATCTTTGCCGGAGCGGTGACCTTCTTTTTGATCGACGTGTTTAGTGCCATCTTTCGGGCATCCGGTGATACTAAAACTCCCATGGTGGTAATAGGAGCCAGTTTAGGCTTGAACATCGTCCTGGATCCCCTGTTGATTTTTGGATTGGGTCCCTTCCCTCGTCTTGAGACCGATGGTGCAGCTTTAGCCAGCGTGTTTTCTCAAGGGGTGGGAAGCCTTTTTTTCATGTTTTTGATCATAAGGGGGAAGTTGGGTTTTAAGTTTTCCCTTTTGCCCAAGCTGAAGATAGATTTCTCCACGGTGTGGAGGATTTTACGCATCGGCATCCCTGCCTCATCCGCCTGGATACTCTTCAGCGTGGTATATTTGTTTATAAATAAGATCGTGGCTCTGTTCGGGACAGAAGCTATTGCCGCCTTAGGGGTGGGTAACCGCATGGAGTCGATCTCCTTTCTCACCTGCATGGGGTTTTCTGTTGCTGCCTCCACTTTGGTGGGTCAGAACCTGGGGGCGGGCAAGCCCGAAAGATCTGCTCAATCCGCCTGGCAGACAGCCGGGATTGGGGTTTTGATCACCGGGTTTGTAGGTATTATGTTTTTTGTCTTTCCCAAACAGATCGCCTCCTTTTTCATCTCCGATCCACAGGTGGTTGCAATAGGAATTGGATATTTAAGAATTCTGGCTTTGTCGCAGGTCTTTATGGCCCTGGAGATAATATTTGAGGGAGCCTTTGGAGGGGCTGGTAACACCATTCCTCCGATGGTCATTTCCATGGTGGGTTCACTTGCCCGCATCCCGTTAGCTTATCTTTTGGCGGTTCATTGGAGTGCAGGGATAACAGGAGTTTGGTGGGCTTTAACTTTGACCACCATAATCAAGGGAATGGTGGTAAGCTACTGGTTCAGCCGAGGAGGATGGAAAAGTAAGAAGATTTAAGCGACATATAAGTCTTAACTTTGTTAGGGTAAGGGGTAAACTCTACCCAAATATAGATGGTTCAGCCGAACAGCTCCTTCTCTATCAGCTCACACAAGATATGGCAGATGCAGATATGTGTTTCTTGGATGCGGGGAGTATTATTTGAAGGAACAATGATGGAAAGATCGGAGAGGTCTTTTAGTTTTCCTCCATCTCTGCCCAGAAGCCCGACAGTTTTCATTTGTTTTTCTTTTGCCTTTTTTACCGCAGTTATCAGATTAGGGGAATTGCCACTGGTGCTTATGCACAAAAGCACGTCCTCTGGCTTTCCCAGAGCTTCGATCTGACGGGAGAATACCTGTTCGAAGCCAAAATCGTTGGCGCAGGCGGTGAGCACATAGTTGTTGCTGGATAATGTAATGGCAGGAAGGGCGCTTCTGGTATAATCCGAGGACAATCTCACCACCAGCTCTCCGGCAAAATGCTGGGCATCTGCGGCTGATCCGCCATTGCCACAGAGCAAAATCTTCCCCCCATTTTTGATACATTCTGCCAAAATCTGAGCAACTTCAATTATCCTCTCAGAAAGCTTCTCCTTGACTTTATTTTTTAACTCGATGCTCTCCTCAATCTCTTTTTGGATTAAACCAACTTTTGTGTTGATCTCGGTCTTCATATTATAGCACCTATATAATCTTTGTCTTTTCGCTTATATGGATTGCCTCGGCAAAATCCTCTATGATGGAGTCATCCTCCTCCAGGAAATTTCCAATCACCACAAAAGAAGCACCGTTTTTTACCTTCTGGTATGCTA
This sequence comes from Candidatus Zixiibacteriota bacterium, assembly GCA_029933635.1. Classification (GTDB taxonomy): domain Bacteria; phylum Zixibacteria; class MSB-5A5; order MSB-5A5; family SM1-73; genus SM23-73-3. The sequence goes on from JAOZNS010000023.1 coordinate 18,475, forward strand.
CATTCGGATCTTTTATTCCACCCCCCACTATTGTAGGGATGGAGATAAACTCTTTGGTTTCGCGGATGATGTTATCCGGCACTGGATTTTCCGCCCCCGAGCCTGCTTCCAGAAAAACAAACTTCATGCCCAGATATTCTGCCGCAAGGGCATGAGCTTTGACAATATCAGGCTTGTTCCTGGGAATAGGCTGGGTATCGCTCATGAACTGCACCGAGGTGAGACCGCCAGAATCTATTATCAGATAACCGGTGGGAATCGGCTCCAGACCAAACTCCTTTATCGCAGGTGCTGCCTTCACCTGTTCCCCGATCAAAAGATGAGGATTCCTGCCACTTATAAGTGAGAGAAACAGAATGGCGTCCGCATGTTTGGATACCTGATTGGCATTTCCCGGAAAGATGACCACCGGGACGCTCACGTTAGATTTTATCTCCCTTACCGCCTCATCGAATCTGGTGGAGAGAAGCAGGCTGGAGCCTACCAGAAATCCATCCGCCCCTCCTTCCTCCGATTTCTTTGCTAAATCTACTATCTCCGGAACGCTCATTCTGTCGGGATCCAGAAGGACCAAGAAGCCAGCTCCTTTTTCTTCTTTCACCTTTAAGAGCTTTTGGTAAACAGACATAATTTTAGTTTTCGGTTTGTAGTTCCCTCACCCTCTCTGTCTCCTCTGCACACTTGTGGAGAGGGGGATGAAGGGGGAGAGGTTACTTCATCATTTTTTTAACAACCTCCGGTAAGCTGTCTAATGCTTTTTTTAGCTTCCCTAAATCTTTTCCTCCTCCCTGAGCTAAATGAGGCTTTCCACCTCCAGTTCCCCCCACAAGTTTGGCAATCTCCTTGACCACCTCCCCCGCCTTTATCCCCTTGGATTTAATTAAATCATCGGTTACCACCGCCACCAGGGCGATCTTTTCGTCTATGATTCCGGCTAATATTCCAACCGTGGATTTCAGCCTTTCCCTGATGATGTCAGCCAGGTTTAGCAAATCGTTTCGGGTTTCTGCCTTCATTTGGTGAGCAATGACCTTGATTCCATTTATCCTTACACAACTTTCCACCAGGGCTTCCATTCTGTTTTTAGCGGATTCCTTTTGTGCCTCTTTTAATTTCTTCTCCAATTGCCTATTGGTCTTGACCAACACCTCCACCCTCTCCAGAAGATTCTCCTTTGTTGTTTTTAAGATAAATGCCAGATGGTCCAAAAGCTCTTTTTGTTTTTTAACCAACTGGTAGGCTCCCTCGCCTGTAACCGCCTCAATTCTCCGTATGCCTGCGGCAACTGCTGTCTCTGAGACGATTTTGAACAAGCCGATTTCCCCGGTGGCGGAAACGTGAGTGCCTCCACAAAGCTCTCTGGAGTATCCTTCCACCTCCACCATCCGAACCACATCTCCATATTTCTCCCCGAACAAAGCCACCGCCCCTAATTTCTTGGCCTCTTCGATGGGAAGCTCAGCACATATCACCGGACTGTTCTCCCAAATCTTTTGGTTAACCAGATATTCCACCCTGTTTAGCTCAGCTTCATCTAAAGCTTTGAAGTGAGTGAAGTCAAATCTCAATCTATCCGGCGTCACCAGCGAACCGGATTGATTCACGTGCTCACCCAGCATCTCCCTCAACGCCTTATGCAAAAGATGAGTGGCCGTATGGTTTCTCCTTATGGCGTTTCTTCTTTTTATGTTCACCTTGGCAATAACCTGCTTTTCCATTACCTGGTCGATCTTTCCTTTAGTGACCTTTCCAACATGAATTATGGCATCTCCTTCTCTTTTGGTATCTTCAACTTGAAATTCAAAGTCCTCAGAATAGATGAGGCCTGTATCACCCACCTGTCCACCAGCCTCCGCATAGAATGGGGTATGATCGAGAATCAACATGTTCTCCTTGGATGAAGGTAAAACCTTTGCTTTCTCCTCCACCTTCTGGTAACCAACAAATTCGCTTTTGTCTCTGCACGAGATTAATGAAACATCCGTTGCAATGCAGATGCTTGCGGTGCGGGAACGTTCCTTTTGTATCTGTAAAAGCTTATCAAAACCAAAAAGATCGATGGACAACCCCTTTTCCCGTGCCATAACCTGGGTTAGATCCAAAGGGAAGCCATAAGTATCATATAGCTTGTAGACATCCTTGCCGGGGATGGTCCTTCCGCCTTCCTTAATGACCTTTTCTGCCACCTTCTCAA
>JAOZNS010000358.1 GCA_029933635.1 Candidatus Zixiibacteriota bacterium
GCCAGATGACCTGTGGGGTGGTGGCATCCACTCAGACAGGTGTCCCCCATGAGAGAGTCCACATACTCTCATATCGACGTCTTCCTCAAAATGAAGAGAAAATTCCACCGGAATATCTAAACGAGGGGCTGGCTTATTATCTGGGAGGAGCTTCCTTTTTTTCTCCGGAGCTTTTGCTGTCCTGGGCAAAGAGAAAACTAAGAGAGGATGAAAATGTTTTGCTGGGCACACTAATCAGTAACCCCTGGGTATATGGAACCAATGAAGGCGCCGGACTTGTCTCCGCCTTCGTCAAGTTCTTAATAGATACCAAAGGAATACCCAAATTTAAACAGCTATTTACCACAGGTGAAACCTATGATGAACAGAGGGAAGCACTCAAAGAAATCTACGGACAAAGCATGGATCAACTGCAAACAGATTGGAAAGAATTTATCTTAGCCTTACCTCTGCCAGAGGTAAAAATTGTAGAGCAACCGCATGGTAGGAAGATTTTTCACATATCCGACCCTTCAGGAGATGATAACGGAGACGGAGACTATATTTATCCAAAGAATGAAAAAGCGCTCCCCGGGATCTTTGATTTGACTGGTTTTAAGCTTAGCTCAGATGAAAAGATGGTGTATTTTCAGTTGCAATTCGCGGACTTAAATCAAGAAGAAATTTCTTCAGATGAAGCCTTCAACGGCACGTTTGCCGCCATTGCCATAGATTCCGATGATAAGGAAAACAGCGGGAACACCCAACTGTTTTTTGATAATGGAAACTTTGAATTCTCAAAAAAGGATGGTTATGAATTCGTCGTCGAGGTCAGCGATGCGGGGATTTTGGTTTACGATCAGAACTGGGTATGGCATCTTCTCTTCTTAAAAGCCTTTGCCCAACAAAGTCACATAAAGGGAAACGAAATATCATTTGCCATACCCCAGAAGATCATCGGCATTCCGGATTCGAGTTGGAAATTCCAGGTTCTAACCGGTGGACAAAAGGGCGGGTTTAAGAATACCGCTTATGGAGTGGGAAAATTTATGAAAGTCGGCAAACAATCCACACATGATCAGGGTGGAGGTGGCACGGATACCGATTTCAATCCTGACCTGTATGATATTTTGAACCCCAGAGGCAAAAATCAAGTGCAGATCCTGAACAGTTACGATGTGGCAAAGAAAAGAAAAGCGATTATTCCCATGATAAATATGAGGCAAAGGTAAGGTTAGACATTTTTTCTGGACAAGAACTATAATTCAATTACCATGAGCATAGAACAAGCGCAGATTCTTGAATTTCTTGCCAAGGAGACTTCCCGACCTTTGAAGTTGCGAGAGCTGGCTAAAAAAATGGATGTCCCCGATGAAGAATATGGCAGCTTCAGAAGGAAGATCAGATCCATGTTGAGAGATGGATTGATCGTGAAGATAAAAAGGGGGAAAGTCGGGTTACCCGATAAGGCAAATTTGGTGGTGGGAAGATTGATCTCCGGCAGAAATGATTATGGTTTTGTTGTGCCCGAAGATAAAAGTGATGATGTTTATGTAAGTGGC
>JAOZNS010000162.1 GCA_029933635.1 Candidatus Zixiibacteriota bacterium
TTTCAGCTCCTCCTTGAGTGTAACATAAATTCAAGATATTGTAGTTGCCCAATTTATTGAGCATTATTGAGACTATGCCTGATAAATCAGGCAACTACAAAGCAAACAGTAGAGCACAAATTTATGTTACAGAGCACTCCAGCTTCTTAGAATTTGTTTTTTAACCTCTCTTCCTCAGATTGGGTTGGATTTTTCAATTTTTTGTCTTCTTTTTTATAAATCTATAAGTGAAGGCAAAACTTTAATTTTAGATTATGTGAGAAAAATCGATTCCATGGTTAAATTAGGGGACGTTAATGCGCTGTGGTTTTCGTTTATTTTTTCGGCATTTTTCCTGGTTGCTTAACCCCGTAATCTGATTTTATAGATAACTCTTGGTTCAGTCAGGTTAAACTCTGGCTTCTAAAATTCGAAAATGGGTATGGACTATGAAAGAGTAACAGATCGATCTTTATGTTGAATGATGAAATTTTGTCTATGAAAGAACCAGCGCAGGTATCACATAAATCCAGCCAGCACTTAGGTAATATGCGATCCTTTTGAAAGGCAAGAGAACGTTTTTGGTGTGATCGAAGACTTGAAGTAGGAAAACAAAGGCAAAAGTAAAAAAGAATTTTTTGGAGGATTGATCTGTGGAAGAAGCTCAGATGTTGAACTCTGCGTCTTTAGAGTAAGTCGATTTGAGAGGATGCTATTTTGTCTTGAGAAGATTCTGATTGGGCAAAAAATTGATTCAGGCAAGATAGGTTCCTCCCCTCATGGAGGATAATTTATTTTGGAGAAAAACCTCGAACCTCTTACGCTCGTTTCTTTACTCTATAAGTTCTTTATTGAAGGGGAATTGATCAACTTTGCCATTGGGTCACTTTTCGGGCAAATTTCTCTACCAACCTTTCTGCCTCTCCTGGCTTGGTTGCTTCAGCCAGAACATGGAAGCAAGCCCCTTTCCGATCAGGCATTACCAACACCCAAGAATCACCGTTTAGCACCCTTACTCCATCTATTAATTCGCGTTTACAGTCCTCGGTATATTTCAGAAGCTTTCTCATCACCTGCCCTTTTTTACCCCATAAGCAGGAAACCGTTCTTTTGACCATATGAAATTGATCCAATTCCTTTCTCAGATCGGCCAAACGTCGCCTCTTAGGGGCTGAAACGGAATGGTCATCCTTAGAGAGAAGCTCCAGGATCTTCGCCAGATTGAACATGGCATCGGCTCCCAATTGAAATCCAGGGAAGATGAAGCCTCCCTTGGTTCCTCCCACGAAGTCAACCTCTAAATTGGAGAGTGCATCCATCATGGCTAAATGATCATTTTTAACCCGGATCACCTCGACCCCATAGTCGGAGGCAATTTTTTCCACCCCCATCGAGGCAACCACAGGAACGGCAATCCTGCGTGCCGGAGTGGAGGCTAAGAAAAGCGAGGTGACTATCAGAAGTAAAAGATCCGGCGGGATGAACTCCCCCTCCTCATCCACCACCGACAGCTTCTCTGCTCCCGGATCGAAAAGAAAACCCACATCGGCATCAAGCGATTTCACCACCGAAGAAAGCTTTTGAATGCAGGAGGTTTGTTCTTCATCGGAACGGGAGAGCTTTTGTGGATCCAGATAAGCGTTCAAGGAGATGACCTCACAACCCAAGGCTCCGATGATCGAAGGAAAAATCTGACTTGCTCCTCCGTTGGAGTAGTCGATGACCAGTTTGAATTGCGCCTTCCTTATTCTCTGTGAATCTATGGCTTTTAAGAAATCCTTCCGGTAAGATTCAATCGTTCGCTGAGGAAAATCAAGCTGTCCGATCTGTTCGGGAGAAGCTCTTCTGAAATCCTCAGCAAAAAAGAGCCGCTCCACCGATTTAATCCTATGAGTGGGCAGATCCTGCCCTCCACCGTTGAAGAAAATTATATCTGTTTGTCTTGGGTCCGAAGGGGAGCTTCGGGTATGTATTCCTCCCTGCTCTTTTCCGGACTTAAGTTCATATCTCACCACCGGAATGGGAAGCGTTCTTAAATCGTGCACATTTATTCCTGCGGAGAGAAGCCCACAGATCAATGCCCGGCTGATCATTCGAGAGGTGCTCCCCGCATCTCTGCTTGTGACCACGGTTGAACCTCGGCCCAGCATGGCGCCGTATGCCGCTCCAAGCTTTACGGCAAACTCCGGGGTCAACTCCAGATTTCCCACTCCCATTACCTTGGCATCGGTGAAAAGCTCACGGTTCCATCTATCTCCCCACACCAGGCTGGTGGAGAGAGTGGCACCCGCCTCCACCCGCTTTCCAGGCCAGACCCTTACGTTGGCTTTGATTTTGGCCCCGCTCTCAATGTAGCAGCCTTCGCTGATGATGGCATTTTCAAAGACCACGGTGTTCTCCTCAAGGGTAGCATCATTTGCCACCACAGCTTCGGTCAAAATGCTTCCTTTCCCGATGAAGCTATTTTTCCAGATCACGCAACGATCCAGATTTACATCGTCTTCTATCTGTGTATTATCCCCAATAATCGAATTGGCTATGAAACAATGTGAGCCTATCCGGGCTTCATTTCCTATAATCACCGTTCCCTTAAACTCAACCCTTTCTCCCACCTTAGCATTCTTTCCTACCCAGATGTTTGCCTGTTGACGATGAAGCAAATTCCCGTCCAGATCTACACCCACCCTTCCATCCAGGATGTCCTGATGGGCCAGAAAATATTGCTCCAAATTCCCCACATCCCTCCAGTAATGGGGTGTAACAAAACCATAAAGCTTCTGTTTGGTGGAAAGCATAAGGGGAAAAAGATCCTTGCTGAAGTCAAAATTCTGCTTGGGAGGAATCTGGTCCAGCACCTCAGGCTCCAGAATATATATCCCGGTATTTACTGTGTCGCTGAATACCTCTCCCCAGGTGGGTTTTTCCAAAAAACGGGATATTTTTCCGTCCTCCTTGATTATCACCACTCCATAAGCCAATGGATTCTCCATGGAGGCAAGGATCATGCTGGCTTTGGCTTGATTTTTTTGATGGAAATCAAAAGCTTCCTTCAGATCGACATCGGTGAGCACGTCCGCAGAGATAACCAGAAAACTCTCCTTTAGAAACCTTTGAGCATTCTTCACCGCTCCAGCGGTGCCATAGTCCTCCTCTGCCTGGACATATTGGATATTCACCCCAAACTCGGAACCATCTCTGAAGTAGTTTTTTATAGCCTCAGCTTGAAAATAGAGCAATACCACCAAATCGACCAGCCCGTGTCTCTTTAAGAGGTTTATGATGTGCTCCATCATGGGCTTGTTTGCCATATACACCATCGGCTTGGGGATGGTTGAGGAAAGGGGTCTTAAGCGTGTGCCAAAACCTCCAGCCATAATCACCGCTTTCATCCGTTTACCCCTCCTTTAAATTATGGATAATATCGTGACGTGGCAAAAACGGGCTCTTCAAAATATTCTTCCTTAAACAGAACCTAATGCAGATGCTCTTTGGCAAAGTCCAGATTTGGTTTTTTTCACAAAAAAAGCATCTTGAGAGTCGGTCGTCGATATATACGATCTTTCGTTTCGCCTTTCTTAAGCTTTTCAGATTAAATCTCTTAAAGCCTTTACGATTTTCAAATTCTTAACCCAAACATGAAAATCCAACTTTTGCTTTCCTCCCTCAAATCTGAGCTTCAGAGATAAAAAGAGAGTTTTTGTAAACCGAATTTTTCTAAAATGGACCCTTATGTAAAGATCCGGGTGCACCGTTTCAGCTCACCAGTTTGAACCTCTTTCTGTTACACAGATCGACAAAATTGGAAGAATTTCCATCGTTTTTTTAAAAGAAGATTAATTTTTTAATAAGCGTCAAATAGAGGAGCGGCTTATACCTTTTTGGTAACGATTCAGCCCAAATCCACCAAATGGAGGAGATCATCTGAATTCTTCGTATTTACTTAACCAAACCCCTGCTTCGTTCTTTTTTCTTAACCATCTTAGTTCAAATAAAACTCGGAACAATGGTAAAAAGGAGTATCACCATCACCCCGAAAGCCACCACAGCGTATTTAAAGTCCTTCTCGCCCAAGAAGGAAGAGAACGCCACCACCACCCTTAGAAAAGGAGTTAACAACATCATCAAGATCCCTAAATTGATGATTCCGATTGGCTCACCCTCAAGGAAACTTGAAAGGATGGAAGAAAAATCGGGACGAGCTAAAGAGGCGAAATAATCCCGGGGCGGTGGTTGCAATAAAAGGATGACCAGCCCTAAAGCCAAAACTCCTGCGGCACAATAAGAGCCAACCAGAAGGATGGTCCCCACCCAAAGGTAGAGTTTTTTCTTTTTATCCAACATGAAACCTCAAAACAAAAGATGCAGACCCAATCCCTTGAAGAACATCTCCAGGGATAGATACAAAAGGACAAGGACAAATATTTTTTTAAGATATTCAGTTCTGATCTTTGGAAAAAGATGTGCTCCTACTGTGGCTCCCAAAAACACTCCCAGCATGGTAAAGCCAGCTACCAGCGGGTGAACCTCTCCTCTGGAAAAATAGATGAATGCGCCAGCACTGGCGGTAACCCCGATCATGAAATTGCTGGTGGCTGTCGCAGTTTTGAGAGGCACTCCCATTAAAAGATACATCACAGGAACTTTGACTGTCCCACCTCCCACACCTAAAAGTCCGGAGATGTTGCCGGCGAAAAATGAAGCGCCCAGACCCCAAGGGAGATGAGCTATTTCGTATGTTTTCTCCTTTTGTGATGAGCTTTCGGCATCTTCTAGATCATCCCTCTTTCGGAACATGGTCCAGGCGGTGTAGAGCAGAAGGGAGGAAAAGAGGATGGAAAGAATTTGTGGCTTCATGATGCCTGCCACCACCCCTCCAGTAATGGCACCAAGGGTGGTTGCCAGCTCCAGGGTCATTCCCAATCTGATGTTACAAAGACGTTTTTTCACATACAAGCTTGCAGCCCCTGAGGAGGTGGCGATAACACACACTAAGGAGGCCCCTATGGCTTCTCTCATGGGAACCCCAAATATCAGGGTCAACATGGGAATGATGAGAACCCCCCCGCCCAGCCCTAAAATTGAGCCTAAAAATCCCGCCAGGGTCCCTCCAATCGCCATGAGGAAAAAATTGGACATCGTGGCATCTTCTCTTTGATTCTAAGGGAAAAGCTTTTCCTGCTCAGGCTCTAAAAACTTTTTCTTAAATATCCCCCTCCGTCTTGTTGCAAGGGCAACACTTGGATCCTTTTCACCTTTGCATAGCATCGATTTCATATAAAGGGATGAAAACGTGAAGTTTTTTCCCCAATTTCCGCGTGGTCTTCGAACAGAATGTTCATCCTGTCATTTCGCAGCCAGCAAGTTTTTGTATTCTCCCGGGTCGGAGAGGATCTCAACCGCTTTTTTAATCTGAGGATGGTGCTTAAACCACACCCCCTCATATTTGGCGCTCTGTCCGTAAAGTTGAACCAAAATGTTTTCCTTTATTTCAGATTTTATATACTCTTTGGATCGCTGGAAGTCGTTTTCTTTCTCCTCCCTTAGAAGCTTTTCCAATTCCTTTATTCGCTGGACGACCGCCTCCGATCTTTTTTCCTCCTTTACTGCTTCCTTTAGTTTTTCCAGCTCAAGCTCTGACGAGGTTTGATAGGAAAACTCCTTGGAGGCAAGAAATCGTTTGAATTCAGAAAGCACCTTTTCATCCACCTCGAAATCTCTGGAGAGTTGAGGGTGGGTGGTGGTGTAGTGGATGGCGAAATCAAAAAACGCCATCTTGGCCAGTAGGTTATATTCCAGAGGAGATAACTCTGGGTAGGGGATGATAACATCGGGCACGATTCCTCCACCACCATATACCACCCGTCCTCCCTTGGTAAAAAATTTCTCCTTCTCTTTGGTCCAATTCGAATCATCTAAGATTGCTTCTGAATCTATCTCAACGGCGACGTTGCTGGCCAAATCCTTAAGCTTCTGAATGCTCCTGCCAGAGGGTAAGAGATATTTGGCGGTGGTCAGCTTCAAACCAGCACCATCTTTGAGTTGAATTACGTTCTGCACCAGACCTTTTCCGAAAGTGG
>JAOZNS010000163.1 GCA_029933635.1 Candidatus Zixiibacteriota bacterium
AGAAGGGAGCGCGCTCACCTTACCCAACCGCCCAAAATATGGTTCGCGAATGACTCGCACCGGATAGCCCACAACCAGTCCGATATTTTCAAATTTCTCCTTTTTCTCCTTTTTATGGATTTCTCCCTCAAATGGAATCACCACCTCTGGACGGATAACCCCTGCTCTGATCTGGGTGGCTCCGTTTATACAAGCCATCTTCCCTTCTTTCGATTTCAAGAGTGAAAACGTCTTTTCCGCCATGTTGATCTGTCCAAATCCTTCAGTGACCACCAGCGTTATCCCCAGCTCCTCCGATCCGGTGATGGCTACCCCTAAGTCGTATCCCAAAAAGTCCCTTAAGTCCTTATCGTCGAATCCTCCTGCCACGATCCCTTTAGCACCGAACTGGATGGCTTTTTTTAAAGCATCGGCTGTGACCAAACTTCCCCCCACAATGACCTTATCCCGGCAATCTTTGTCGATTAACTTATCGGTCAATACTTCAGTATTATCCTTCACCGCCACCTTGATCTCCCCATGGGTCTCGCCACCGATGCCAAAGATACCTTGAATAAAGGATGCCCATGTGGAGACCGCCACCCCCTCTTTTTCGTAAACCTCCACCACCTCACCTTCCAGATAAGCCTTGATCTCAACCGGGATGGGATTACCTCGGATCAAGACCTGTCCGGTGATAGATGAAATGCTTTCCACGCTTCCTTCGATCTTCGTCTTGCACTCTGAGGAAAATAGCCCAAAAAAGCTTTTGCTTTTAGCTATAACTTCGTCCTTCTTGACCTTTTCCCCCTCTTTCTTCAGCATATGGTGCATTATGTCCTCAGGGGGTATGCCCAAGATATTTGCTACGTTGATCGGCTCAACGTTTCCCGGAAGGAGCGTGCGAGCCACCACCGTATCTGGCTTCACCTTATCACCCACTTTAACCACAACCTCGCCTTTCAAAGGAAGTATTCTTTTCTTGGTCAAAAGAATCTCATCCGTCACCTTAAGTCCTGGCGTATATGCATGTCCCATTAGTCTTTCTCCTAATTTTTTTTACTGTCTTTTAAACTTCTCTTTCACCGTTTGAATAATCTTCTCTGCAATCCGATGGCCTCTTTTGCTTCATCTTGGTCGAAATATTCAGAAGGCACCAGTCCAAGTAACCCGTTAGGACAGCGTGAAATGATATAATATTTGTCCAGCTTTTTGCCTCTCTCCAAAACTTTAAAGCCTTTGTCATACTTGACGCATTTACGTAAGAGCTCCAGCTGCAAATGACCCAAGACTGCCCTTTCTCCTTGAAGATAACAGTATGCCTTCAGCGCCTTTTTACCTGCCTGTTGAGCCATGAAGCAGGTATTTGCACAAAGATCTCCTTTAAGGCTCCCATTTACTCACCTCTGAATCGTTCTTAGCCTGTTTGAGCCATCTTTGTCCCTCTACCCGATTATTGTCTCTCATAAATTACTTTTCCTTTCGAAACCACTGTGTCTAAGAAATCATTACCTTCCTCAAGCATTTTTTCAAATTCAGCCTCGGTGTAAATTAACGGTTCAACTGCAATCTCTCCATCACACAGGTCTAAAACTCTATCCATTCTTTTCAAGAATCTATCTTTAGTATTCTTGATAATGACCAGATCCAAATCACTGGCTTGATGGATATCTCCCCGGGCGAAGCAACCAAAAACGATTATCTTTTGGGGTCGATACCGGCGAATGAACCGATTTATGATCCTTTCTGCAGATATGCTCTTCAGCTTCAAGCTCATGTTTTCGGTCTTCTGCATTCTTCTTTCAGATGTACCTCATATCCTTAAGATTCCGCAAGATGCTTACAATCTCTCCAAAGCCTCCTGGGGATAGATGTCCAAAGCCGACATCCATTCCTTTAGTTTTCTTATTCTAACCTTGTGATCTGAGGGCAATTTGAATGGTCTTCCACGGCAATCGATTATTATTCCGGTCACTCCTCCATGAATGGTTGTCTCCACCTTGTCCCCTCTTCCTCCTCCTACGTCAAAACCTCGATGAGGTTCCAGGATCGCTTGGCAGGTTAAAGGAGCACCTGTGGCTTGGTCCAATCCCAGAGGTATCCTTCTCATCTGACCATATTTTACGGAACCTTCCTCGGTTTTTCCGTCAGGCAGGATGAATTTATAATCCAAAATTTCCTTCTCCTCTTTGGACTCTCCCACCGGGGCGATGCAGGTTCCCAGATGAATCAAACAATCTTTGTCAAACACTTGGGTGGCAGCTTTGGGATGGACTGTAGAGAGAACTCCCAATTGAGGCATCATGAAAATGGAGTCAACCGCCAGACGGGTTATCCCTTCGGGCAGAAAGCCGTCTATCAGCATCAAAGCCGCTTGCTGTCTACGAGGGGCATGGGAGAGCACCCCGCCAGAGCCGATGAGCATGTTCAAACTCATCATGTTGACCAGAGTCTGACCTCCCAACTCCTGAGTGAAGGCATCTCCGATGGTCCTCTGTTGCTGGATTCCCTTCAACTCGGTGGCAAAGGATTTATGCTGAATGAACGCCAGCCTTAAAGCCTCTTTGGCGATCGCCTGTTCAAAGATCAACTCCTCCATAAGTTGAGGGATGGTGGTAGGTCGGATCATCTTATTTTTCACCCGGTTCCTCAAGTCTCTTTCATCCATATGGAAGGGGACCCACCGCATCACGTTTTCCAGCCCTGCCTCGGCAAAAACGTTGGACACGGAATAGCTCATTCCCAGATTGGCACTCACCGTGCGGTTAAAAACCCCTTGAAAAACGGAGAAGATATCAGTTGTGGCTCCCCCGATGTCCACTCCCACAGCTTCAATTCCTTCCTGGTCGGCAATGGTTTTGATGATAAGCCCCACCGCTCCCGGCGTGGGCATGATAGGAGCGTCCGTCCAATTCATAAGTTTTTTGTAACCGGGCGCCTGAGCCATCACGTGTTCCATGAATAGGTCATGTATCTTTTCTCGAGCAGGAAGGAGATTTTCCCTCTCCAGCACCGGTCTTAGATTATCCACAATATCCAGCGCCACCTTATCTCCCAAAGTCTTCTGGACAGCTTTTCTGGCATCCACGTTACCTGCATAAATGACCGGCAGTTTATAGCCGATTCCCAGTCGAGGCTTGGGATCAGCGGCGGCTATCAGTTCAGCAATCTCCACCACATGGGTGGTGGTCCCTCCATCGATTCCCCCGGAGAGCAAAATCATATCCGGCCTGAGATGCCTTATCCTCTGGATCTGCTCATGGGGAAGCCTTTTATCGTTGGAGGCGATCACATCCATCACAATGGCGCCAGCTCCTAAGGCGGCACGCTCAGCTGATTCTGCAGTCATGCTTCTGACCACCCCCGCCACCATCATCTGCAGACCGCCACCGGCTGAGGAGGTGGAGATATAGAGATCTGTGCCTACATTGTCTTTAGCTGGAGAGATGATCTTTCCGTGCTCATCCAATAATTTTCTTCCGGTCAATTCCTCCACCTCACCTACAGCATTCAAAACTCCCATGGTCACATCCTCAAAGGGAGCCTCCACCGTGGTGGGCGCCTCGCCTCTCACGATCAACCGGTATTCATCCCCCTTCCGTTCAATTAGAATCGCTTTGGTGGTGGTGCTACCACAATCGGTAGCCAATATAACCTTGATGTCCTCTGGCTTCAAATCTTTCATATCACTCCTTTACTTCTATGAAACTCTACTTTTGCTGTAACTCTCTCCCTCTTCTAAAGAATTCTTCCTGTTGTTTTTTTTCTTCAGCGGTAAGCCCAAAATCAGAAGCTTTAAAGATTTCTCGATCACTTATGTCCATTGTCTTTAGCGCTGCCACAACATGTTCTCTAATTCCGCTCAAGTCAATTATTGTCCCACTGACGAAAGTTAAGAAACTATGCTTTAATGCATTCAAATCACTATAAGGATTCGTTTGTCCCTCTAATTCTTTCTGCGTGGAGTAATAATGCAACCGTTTGACAGCGATGTCATTGAATAACCCCACCAAATCGTTTTTTATCGGCTTATAGAGAGTCTTTTTCTTTTGCCATTGGATAATGTTGATTACGAGAGATATTATAGCGAGGGCTAAAAAAATCAATTCCTTTATTGTAAATTCAATCATCTCGGGTTCCTCTTTTTGTCAATTCCATTCCTTCTTATTTTTTTGTCAAGCACCCTTCGGGATGCTTGACCTACAATTCAAAAGTGGCTCCACAGAATATTCTTAGGGTAACTTATAAGCTAAACCCCGACAAGCGACATTCAGATGTTCTTCAAATCCTTTAATGTAATTTAATTCACCTGTAATTGATGATCTTGCAACTCCTTGTGCTTCCCAAACCACGTCACCACTTTGTCCATCCCATATCTGGGCAAACAAACCGACTTCCCCTTCTTTCAAGGTAGTGAAGCCTGTCCAGAAGCTATATTAGGTTCCTTGCTGCTCGTAAAAGCGTTCAAGCCTTACATGCATTAAATAGCGTTTCCCAATTGCTTCACTTAAGCTCTTCACACTCTCCTTGTTCAAGATTGCCGTCTGTGCGTAAGTGCGAATTAACTCTGCATATTTGTCCGCTAATTGTGCATCATTGATCTTGTTCAGACTTGTTTGAGCATCCAAGACATTTATATCTTTTCTTAAAGTTCTGATAGCGTTATAAAGTGAATCCCCAGCTGGTCGCCTATATCCTTCCATTCCTTCTCCCGCCGTGATTGGCAGTAATGCCAAACCGTACGATACCAAACTTTGCCTTGTAAACTCTTCCTTTTTGTATTGTAGTTTAGACAGATTCTGAACGGAGGCCCCACAGCCAAAAATCAACAAGACCAGCAATATTAAATTCCTTCTCATTTTACCCTGTCCCTTTTGTTTTTGTTCCTAATGACCAATAGCCTTGTAGGTGGAGCATGGCGAAGCCTACTCCACATTTTTTTCTGTAAGCCGGAATGCAATCCCAGTGTCCTCTCAAAAAGAATATCATTGTTAAGGTCTTCGGAATTGCGTCCCGAAGTCCAACTGACCATCACTTCATCAATGCCTCCGCTATGGAGTTTCCAAACTCTCTGGCGGCTTTCGGACCACTGGCGGTGATGATGTTTCCATCCTTTTCCACATCCTTGCCCGTGCATTCTGCTCCTTTGTCCTTCAACTTCTGGATCTCGGACTGATACACGGTAGCCTTTTTGCCCGAAAGTATCCCTGCATTAGCCAATGTGACCGGAGCGATGCATATAGCACCTACGATCTTATTCTGCTTTACTGCCTCATTCAGCATGGAGTGGATGGAGGAATCCTCCCAATATCTGCTCGCCCCGGTTCCCCCTACCAATATGATAGCATCCCAATCTTCGGGCTTTACCTCGCTTATCAGCATATCGGGCTTGACCTCGGCGCCTAACATCCCCTTGGCAGTTCCTAAAGAGACACACGCCACTTTAACCTCTGCTCCTCTTTCGGTCAAAATTCTCTTAGGCTGAAGGAGTTCCTCATCCCGAAAGTTCTCCGGTGCGATTATCATCACCACCCTCTTTCCTCCCAGAGCCTTTTTTTCTTTTGTCACTTCCTCCTTGGGAACCGAAACCTGCTCCTTACACCCAGCAAGGGCTGTCCCTAAAAAGATCAAAACTCCAAGAACAAAAAGAACTTTTTTCATCTTTTCCTCCTTGATGTTTCAGATATTTAAACCTTTTAAGAATTGGAACAAAAAAATAGCTTTCTTTAGTTGACCTTGTGATCGGTTTATCTCATCTGCCGATGAGAATATATCTTATCTTTTCCTTAAAGCTTTTCTCCCTCCACTGTTTTTTTCTTTGCAATTTTCTTTCCTTTTTAGATGCTTTTTCTTTCACCTGCGCCTCAGAGTCGAGCTGTTCGATTTTCTGCAAAAGCCTTTCCACCGTCCCCCTCTGTTCCATCATCCTCCTGAACTCATCATAATCTTTCCAGGAGAAGAGGGTCTGAACGAAGGGCTCAAAGAAAGCCATCATCTGACTGCCCACATAATTTAAAGGTTTGACCGATT
>JAOZNS010000164.1 GCA_029933635.1 Candidatus Zixiibacteriota bacterium
TGATTTATACAAAATCACCGGCACCCTTTTGCTCAAATCATAGCGAAGCTCTTTTTTTATTTGTAAATAGGCGTCCTCCAATACATCGGCGGCGAACTTGGCTAAATGATAGGCTCCTTTATAATAATAAATGTCAAAATTTTCAGTTTGAATGAAATACCAGTCGAAGTGTCTGTACTGAACCTTATTCTTTCCGAAATAAGGCTCCTGAGCTTTCGCCTGGACTAACAGGAATAACAAGCCCAGACAACACAAAACCATATATTTGCCCACACCTCTCATATTTTACCCCTCCCGATGATTTATGTTCGATCTTAAGAATGATTGCTTGAAAACTGGATTACATTTGTTAACCTATTTTACTCGAGTTCTCTGTTTTCTTCTCTTTCCAAGTCCATTATATAGATACACCAGCACTGGAGAAAGTGTAACGTTTTTATCATTTTTGAGCCACAAATGTATAGCGAACTACAGGTCAATTTCGTTGGAAGCCGTATGGGTTTATACCAAATGTGTCCAGCACCGGACAAAAATCTTTATTTTCTTTACCAGTTAAGCATTTACCCGTTTTATGTCTGCGCCCAACCGAGCAAGTCTTTTTTCTAAGTGATCATATCCCCTGTCGATATGATAGACCCTCAACACCTCCGTGGTTCCTTCGGCTATCAATCCTGCCAAGGTAAGCCCTGCTCCTCCTCTAATATCTGAGGCCATAACCGAAGCACCTTTGAGTCGGGAAACGCCCTTTATAACAGCTTCATCCCCTAAGATCTTAATATCTGCTCCCAGCCGACAGAGTTCCATGGCATGGGCAAATCTCTCCTCAAATACCGTCTCCTTTATATAACTGGTCCCGTCAGCAACACAGGCTAAAGCCATCATGGATGCCTGCATATCGGTTGGGAAACCCGGATGGGGATAGGTGACCAGCGAAACTGGCTTAAGCCTTTTGGAACCTCTCACCCTGATTCGAGTCCCCTTCTCCACTATCTTAGCCCCCATCTCGCTTAACTTCAGGGTGACCATTTTCACATGTTCTGGCATCACATGCTTCAGCTCTACATCTCCTTGAGTAATACAGGCGGCCATCATAAAGGTGGCCGCATCCAATCGGTCCGGAATGGGGCTATATTCTATGGCTTTAAGCCTTTTCACCCCCTTCACATAGATGGTGGATCCACCTGCACCTTTGATCTTTGCACCCATCAAGCTCAGAAACTTAGCTAAATCCACCACCTCCGGATCGCAGGCTGCATTTACGATGGTGGTTTCTCCTGAAGTTAAGCTTGCAACCATCATGATGTTCTCGGTGCCGGTATGGGTGGGACGGTCAAAAAAGATGGTGTTACCACTCATCTTCTCGCCGGAGGCAATCACGTAACCGCCTTGCTCCTTTATCCTTGCTCCCAGTCTGGCAAATCCAGAGAGATGAAGATTCACTGGACGGGGACCCAGAACGCACCCCCCGGGGAGTGAGACCTTCGCTCTTTTAAATCGAGCCAGAAGCGGCCCCATCACCAGAAAGGAAGCTCTCATTCTCCTTACCAGATCGTAGGGCGCTTCAAAGTTTCTCACCTGCTCCGCATTTATCAACACCTTCAATTTAGCAGGTGGTCCACAGAAGTTATCGTCAGCCGATACCCTCACTTTAGCACCCAATTTCTCCAACACCTTAAGCATGGTCTTCACATCTGTCAGATCGGGCACGTTGTTTATTCGTGTTTCCCCCTTTTCTGCCAGAAGGGAGGCGGCCAAAATGGGAAGAACCGCATTTTTGGAAGATTGCACCCTTACCGTGCCGGTAAGTCTTCTTCCACCCTCTATCACGAACTTATCCATGCTCTCTTACCTGTATAATTAGTTCCATAAAACAGAAACGTTTGGCATCACATCTCATTGGCGCCCAAATCTCTAATAACATGATCAAGCTATGGTTTTTTCCTTCTAAAGTCAAGCAATTCTAAAGGTGAATTTGTATCCCTAAACCCGAAAGATCACTTTTTCATTCCTTTTGCAGGGCACATTGCTTCTGTAATAACGTCGTCTCCCCGCTTTGTTCGTTCTGAATGTAGATAAAGGGGTGCAACGGCACATTATAAAATTCAAGCACCTAACTTAAGTTAGATGTTGAAATTTCCGATAAAATAATGACTGTTAGCATCACTTAAAATAAGGAAGCCTTTATAGATCCTTGGATATGAGAAGACGGGGCAACTCTAAACTGAAACAATATTTCTTGACCGTAGCAATCGCTCTGCTGGTGGGCATATTGTTGCGCACCTATGTGGTGCAAGCCTATCGCATTCCTTCCCGCTCGATGGAGGATACCCTTTTGAAAGGAGATTTTTTACTGGTCAACAAGCTGATCTATCGTTTCTCCGAGCCTAAAGCGGGGGAGGTTGTTGTCTTTGAGTACCCTTTAAATCCCAGTAAGGATTTCATAAAAAGGATAGTTGCCACCGAAGGACAAACTGTGGAGATAGTCAAAAAGAAGCTATATATTGACGGAGAACTGGCCGAAGGCTGGTTTCCATCAAAGCACACCGACTATCAGATATTTCCGGCCGCTTATTCCAATCGGGACAACTTCGGTCCATTTGTGGTGCCAAAAGGTCAATACTTCGTCTTGGGGGACAATCGGGACAACAGCCGAGACTCCAGAGAGTGGGGATTTCTGGAGAGAAGATATATCAAGGGGAAGGCTTTCTTCATTTATTTCTCCTGGGCCCCAGATCCTGAAGCTCCCCTCTGGACCAACCCCTATTTCGTCTCCTTCTTTAAAATCCTTTTTTACAATCTCACCCATTTCCCCTGGAGAGTTCGCTGGGGAAGAATAGGAACCATAATTAGATAAGTTCCGAGCAGGTAAGATCAGACACAAAAAGGCGCCCCTTCCCCCTTCCTGTAAGTTTTAACAAGGCTTAAGTTGTATCCTTTGGACTGTTCACTACTTTTGACTCTCAGTATATTACTACCACTCCCCAGCATGTTCTGAAGAACGACTTTTCCTCTGGGCCCCGCATTAAAAGAGCAGGTACTTTTTCCTTTAAAAGTGAGAATAATTATGTCGATTATAACAAAGGGGGGAGTGATCGGTTTATTTCCCTTTCAAGTTAAAGGGGATTTTTTAAGATCATAAATTTATCGGATCAGAACATGCAGACTACGACCAAGCCAGATTATGATCGGGTGTTAAAGCTTTTAAATGGAGCCATCAAGAGGCTGGAGATGTATCCTCCTGGGCATCCCGCCACCTTTCAGGCGATGGAGAAACCCTTCTCTGCCTTGCAGGAGGTATTCAAAACCACAGACCACTTGACCATCAGTCGGGTGGAAGATAAAGTCGTAGTAAATGGAAAAAATATAGAGGGTGCCGATCTGCTAAAGAGGTTGCTGGAGGAGTTTGAGAATGAGAACTTAAACAGTCTAAGCATAACCAAAAATCTTACCAGAGAGGAGCTGAACACCTTCTTGAGCTACTTTGTGAAACCCCTGGGCCAGCAGAGACAAAAAGAAAGCCTCCCCGAATTTCTCAAAAGGAATAATATTCGCTCAATAAAGGTTGATCTGCTTAGATATGAGCTGGTAACCGAAGATGAGGTGGTGGTAAAAGCCGAAATAGCGGAGGGGGCAAATATTAAAGCTCAAATCTCCAAAATTCTGAAAGAAAATCCCGATCTTCTTCGAGAGATATTTTTGAGCAAAGGAAAAAGTAAGGGTGGCTCTAAGGGTGAATCAGGTAAAGGTTTTGAAAACGGCCCCGGCTCAGATCAGTTCAGGTTGGAGATCGAAAAACATGTGAAAGAACTTTCCGATGAGGAGCTTTTATCCCTTATTGCGGCAAGTTTGGAACAAAATATAAAGAGG
Source organism: Candidatus Zixiibacteriota bacterium (assembly GCA_029933635.1). GTDB lineage: Bacteria > Zixibacteria > MSB-5A5 > MSB-5A5 > SM1-73 > SM23-73-3. The sequence continues at coordinate 3,868 of JAOZNS010000164.1, forward strand.
CTCAAGCTAAAGGATTCTGGCTCGACCTTAAATGAGGTGGCGGAGTTAGTGAATAAACTCTTACAGGATCGGGAGAGGAGTAGGCTCTTGCCACAGGTCAAAAAAATTCTTACAAAACGAGGGATAGTGAAAAAGGAACACTTAGATTTCCTCTTTGACGAAAAATGGCTGAAAAGCCAGGAGGTTTTGGATGAGCTGATAAGGATGATAGAGAAGCTGGGGACCCGAGAGGTTTCTTTTGAGAGATTTATGTTCCTATTGCACCGGATTATCAGTTCTGAGGATGGAGAAATCAGATTATATGCCATAAATAAGCTCCTTTCTAACCTCGACTCTAAAAATCCTGAAGCCCGAAGCCTTACCGTCTCCGCCTTAGAAGGCGCATTGAGCCATTTTATTGAAAAGAAGATGGAGCCGGAACTATTACATATCCGTGATCGAATATATGAGAAGATAAAAAGCCCGAATTTGTCTTCGGATATTTTGAAGGACTGTTCCCGGGTAATGAAAAGCACCTTTTTTGAAATGATTCGTCAGAGGAGATTTGAAGAGGTCCAAAAGATATTGAAAGAATATAATGCTCGTTTAAGCACAGAGGAGACATATCCGCAGGAGATAAAGAAGATAGCGCAAAACTTCCTCAGCGAAGTTTCTGACGATTCCACCCTAACCAGTTTGATAAGCCAACTGCGAGAGGGGATTCCCTTCCAAGAGCTCAAACAGGTAGAAGAGATTTTACGGTCCCTGGATAAGGATAAGGTGGCACCGAAGCTTCTGGAGATCTTCACCGTGGATGATAGAACCACCCGGATAAGTGCATTAAGGGTGCTCGGTCAATTGGGCAAAAGTTCGATATCCGCTGTGAATAACCTTTTGTCCAATCCCGGTATCTTCATCAGAAAAAAGGGGAGTGCATATCTTTTGGATGAACAATGGTATAAGGTGCGAAACGCCATTTATGTGTTAGGTAATATATCGGAGGCCCAAAGTGTGCAAAGTTTATCAAAACTTACTAAGGAGCCGGACATAAGGGTGAGGCTGGAGGTGATCAAAGCTTTAGAGAGGATTGGTGGAACCGAATCGGTGAGCGTTCTTTTGACCTTTTTAAATGATGAGGATGATGAAGTGCGAAAGCGGGCCATCACTTCACTGACCAACCTTGGGGATAAAAGTTGTCTTAAGCCCTTAAAGGAGCATCTCCGCCACAACCGCGATGATATTATGATTACCCTCTCTGCAATAGCCAAAATTGGCGGAAAGGAGGCGATCGATTTCCTCGTGGATCTTCTTTGGGAAAAAGATAGACAAATTAGACCTCTGCCATCCAAACAGAAGGACCAGATTAAAATCTATGCCCTGAACATCTTGGGGAAAATAGGTTCATCCGAATTAGTCGTTGAGCTTGAAAAATTCGTAAAACAAAAAGGGAGGAGTTTAAAAAATCTTCTGGTAAAAGATAGAGTTTTAGAGTCTGCCAATCGCGCGCTGAAGATGATAGAAAAAAGAGACAAAGATCATCTTTATCTGGTGGACAAAAAGAAAAATTTAAAGGAAAAGGATCTGAGTCTGAGCGCTAAGTGATGACGGCTTTCAGGAGGTAATGAGGGTTTGATGCTCAGACGAATAGCTCCCCCTTAGAGAAAATATCAATAATTTCTCCTTTCGATCGGATCTCATGATCTCAGAGAAGGTTCCGGATAGTTATTTTTCAAATGCAACCAACTGAAAAGTTTTGTCCGGATATAATCGATTTTGTCTTCTGATGGCCACTTATAATTCAACTAAGTTGATTTTCCATCCAAGATTTATTATTTTTCTGCTATGAAAAGACTAAGCTTTTTCATATTCCTTCTTCTTTTGCTGTTCAATTCATCTTCGGCGCAATATTATTTTGGTAAGAATAAGATCCAGTACACCAATTTCGATTGGCAGGTTTTGACCACTGAGCATTTTGAGATCTATTTTTATACTGAGGAGGAGGAGCTTGCTCAAATTGCTGGAAGCTGTGCGGAGGAAAGCTATCGACTTCTGGAGAACAAGTTCAATCATCGAATAGAGAAGAAAATTCCTCTGGTGATTTACAGCTCACCCAACTAC
>JAOZNS010000165.1 GCA_029933635.1 Candidatus Zixiibacteriota bacterium
GGTCCTTCTTAATTCCTGGTTTAAGTTAACCAGCTCATCTTGCATTTTTTTCATCTTGATTAAATTTCTCACCTTTAAGGGGAGCTGAAATCTTCGATCGTCATCGCTTAAAGGCTTGGTGAAATAATCGTTTGCGCCTAAATCCAAGCCTCTTTCAATGGCACTTGAGTCTTTGAGCGCAGACGCTATTATCACCGGGATGAATGTGGTAAATGGATTTTGCTTGATCCGCTCTAAGGTTTGAAAGCCATCCATTCCGGGCATCATCAAGTCCAGGACGATAAGGTCAACGTTTTCCCGTTCAAGGACGTCCAAAGCCTCCTCCCCACTTTCCACCTCTACAAATTGATATCCTCCCTGGCGTAGAACCGTTCTCAAGATCTTCAAATTCATTCTTTCGTCATCCACTAAAAGTATGGTGGGCATCCTCTCTCCTTTTCAATTAGTATTTTTCTATAACTTTTGAACAAACGAAACAAAACTGCTTTTTTATCTGTTACCATCAATGAGTTCCTACCCTCTTTCTTTTCCCAGTTATAGTCTTTATCGGCAAGTGGAGAAGTTACCTTAAAGTTATTGCATCTATCCCCGGCGAGTTCATGAAAAAAAAGAGAGGCTGAAAGATTACCTCTTTTTGTGGATTTGAAATTCATAAGGGGCTTAGCTTTCTTGTGAGGTGATCGTTTTTCCAGAACTTTTCAGTCAACCTCACAACTTGTCATTTCCTCTTCCACCTGGCTTAACTCAGCATCGATCTTTGCTAACAATACTTTTTGGTCGATCGGCTTCGAAAGGACTAATGGAGGTTGCTCCACTTCGCTTGAGCGCAACTCCTTTTTTACTAAATCTAGATCCTGTCCCGTTATTACGATGATGGGAATATGTGAGGTATCTGGATGTTTGTATAAGGTGGCAAGGATCTGCTTCCCGTTTTTTAACTCCCCTCCGGTCTTTTGGGGAAGAGAGAAATCCAGCAAGATGATTTGCGGATGGAAATCTTTTGCCAAGGTGACTGCATCATCGGCGGTTTTTGCTACAAGGGTAGCATATCCCTCGTTTTGCAATAGGTTCTCTATGTATTGGCTAAAGATAGGATCGTCCTCCACGATCAAAGCTAACAAATTGTTCCTCCCTCTTCTAATTTTCCCCAAGTTTTTATCTCGACTAAGAAACTCTACCTCTTTGGCCTCCCGATAAATGGGCAGGGTAAAAGAAACTGAAGTTCCCTTTCCTTCCCCCGGGCTTTCCAGCTTGATCATTCCTCCCATCATTTCCACCAAGTTCTTGGTTATGGTTAAACCCAAACCGGTCCCCCCGTGTCTTCTACTGGCAGAACTATCAACCTGTCTGAATTTCTCGAAAAGTCCATCCTGCATGTGGCGGGGAATGCCTATACCCTCGTCCTTCACCTGAATTAATACGTTCCCTTTCTCTTCCCGAACCCAGGATTTCACCTCGATTTTTCCTTTTGTGGTGAATTTGATGGCGTTGCCCACCAAGTTTATCAATACCTGTCTTAACTTTGCCAAATCCGCATAAACCCTTGGATTGGGATGATTCCCGCAGAGAAAAGACAATTTCAGTTTCTTCTGCTGAGCCTGCACTCGGGTTAGGGAATGTACTTCCTCGAAAACGCTCTTCAAGTCGACCTCGCCCAGCTCCATCTCCATTCTACCAGCCTCAATTTTTGCTAAGTCTAAAAGGTCATTTATCAGACTCAGAAGTTGCTTGGCGCTCTGTTGGGCATTGGCTAAAAATTCTCTTTCCTCCTGGGTATTGACACAATATCCATCCAAAACCAGTCCCAAAAATCCGATGATTGAATTCAAGGGGGTGCGAAGCTCATGTGAGGTATTAGCCAAAAACTCACTTTTTATCTGGCTGGCCTCTTCCAGCTTTTGATTTAGTTTCTGTAGCTTTTTCTTGGCTTTCTCCACATCCTCAAAGAGCAGAGCATTATCCACTGCTATTCCGATTCCGTTGCCCACCGAAGTGAAAAACCTCAACTCGGTTTCACAAAATTCCTTTTTAGACTGCCAGCCCAAGTTCATCACCCCCAAAACTTGATCTTTTGAGCGGAGTGGTATGGCTAAATGGCACGTAAGCTTCTCCTCTTGTATGCTCGATCTGCTCAATCGGGGACACTCGGTGATATTCAAAAGCCGAGGCTTTTGGGATCTTACCACCTCCCAGCAGAGACACCTCTCTTGGGGCAATTTAAGCTCTTCTTCTATGAATCGTTGAGACAAACCTTGATGAGTGGTCAACTTCATTTCATTCTTTCGCTCATCATCAATTAGAAATATCCATCCCGCTGGAGAGCGAGTTAGCTCTAACATGATGTTTAAGCTACGCTTGAGGATCTCTTGCAAATTAAGGGTTTGGCTGACGGTAGAGGCGATGGTATTTAGTGCAGAAAGCTCTCGGTTGCTCCGTAATATCTCCAGCTCCATTTTCTTTTTTTCACTTATATCCTTGCAAATTCCCAAAATTCCCACGGGCTTTTTGTGGGGATCTTTTATCAACGAGGCGGAAATCTGTGCGGGAAAGGTGCTCCCATCCTTTCTGGGCTCTTCCAGCTCTGCACTCCAGCGGCCCTCCGTGAGAACTTGTTGAATTGCCCGGTCCACCAGAGGCCAATACGATCGAGGATAAAAATCCTTTTGGAATCTTCCTATCATCTCGTATGGCTCATAGCCATGCATATGGGCGTGAGATCGATTCACAAATAAGATTTTTCCATCCAGATCGATCACCACGGCACCATCGGTAGCAGACTCAATCGCTAAAGAGAGCAAACGGATATTCTCCTCAGTTTCCTTCTTTTGGGTTATATCTTCGATGATGAGGGTATATCCTGTAAAGGCTCCCTCCCTTCCTTTCAGCGGGGTAATGGTCACCATGGCTGGAAAGGCCTGCTTGCTTCTTCTGATCATCTCCGCTTCACCTTTATAGATCCCCGCCTCCCGGGTATGCTCCAGCAAGATGAAAACGAAGTTTTCGTTTTGGACAAAAAACTCCTGAATCCACCTTTTGTTCACCACCTCTTCGGTTTCATAGCCAAAAATCAACTCAGAGGTTTTGCTGTAAAAAGTAATTTTGCCCTCGGTGTCAATGGTGATTATAGCCCGATCGACCACACTTTTGAATATGTTCTCCAACTGGCTTTTGGTGGCAGAAAGCTCTTGGTTAATGGAGTTTAAATCTTTCAACATTTTGGTGATGGTGGCTCCATTGTTGGCAAGTTCCCGATTTGCCTCTTTAAGCTTTCTGGTTCTCTCCTCTACCTTCTGCTCCAGGGTGCGGTTGTATTTCTCCAGCTTCCTTTTTGAATCCATCAGGCTTTTGCTCATCTGATTGAATGTATGGGCTAAAATTCCTATCTCATCTTTGTGCTCCACAGGAACCTGAATTCCCCTTTCTCCTTTTGAAATTTGAAGGGCAGCTTGGCTTAACCTGCGAAGAGGCTTGGTTAGAAGGCCAGAAAGATAGAATGCCACAAAGATTCCCAACATCAGGGCCAGTGAATTCAAAACAAAGATCAACCTTCTTCTTTGTGCTATCTCCATACTAAGATGCTTAAGATTGAAACTAAGTGTCAACACACCGAGGGTTTCTTGATGTGCTTTGATGGGTTGGGTGACATAAAGTCGTTCCTCTCTAATGAAAATCCCCATTGGTGTATCAATGGATGGGAACATAAGTTTTTCTGTGCCATCAACGGATACTTCAGGTTGAAAGAATAAAGTGTCGTTGTTTGGATAGCGAAGTATCCTGACAAAGGAAAGATCCTTATCTTGGAAGGCTCCACTCACTATCTCCTTTATGGCTTGACGGTCGTCAAAGTCTAAGGCAGGACTTAGATTGTATTATAGCACTTACGCCAGGCTCTCCGCCTTGGTTATCAACCATACCAGTGCCACATTTTTCTGCTGGGCTGGGAAAAAAAGAAGATTGAAAATCGCCAAGCTGGCAAAGACGACGAAAATCGCTACGCTTATCTTCGTGCGGATAGGTTTATTGAAGAAAAATCTTTGAATGGTCCTCATTGTTTAAAAAGCTGGTTAATATAAGATAGGGAATGAAGGTTAATCATAGCTGTAGAGAGAAGAATTCTAAAAACCTCCATCAGAACCCCCCCTGATCTTAAGCTCTGTTAGAAATTTTTTGAATCCCCCAGATTATAGAAAATAGGTTAAGCTCAAGAAGACGAAAGTGTTCATTTAATTACCTTACATAATCGCAGCAGATTTGCACTAAAGTTACTTCCTTCTGCCTTGGCAGAGCGGAGATTGATCACTATCTGTGGCTTTTGATCTTTTACCCCCAGCCCTACTGAAATTCCCTTGCTGACGTAATCAACCCTTCCAGTCATGGTCAAAACGTTTCTCTTCTGGCTGGTTTGGATGATCTCTTCCAAGAAATTTGAGCTATCGGATGTCACGTAAAGAACATTTATCTTCCTTTCTTTAATTACCTTATCTAAGTTTTTCTTCGAGATGAACTCAATCTGGTGAAAACAGAACGGAACTCCATTGATGGTCTTGTTCTTGTTCTGCTTGAGGCTTTCAATCATCGCATCTTTATTTCTTTCAGATTCAACATCATCCGGAAAATAAAGAATCCCTATCCTTAGGGTATCCTTTGCTCTGGTCTCAAACGAACGATCATAGGTAAGGATTTTAAGAAATATGGGGACCTGAAGCTCCTCTGGGACCTCCATCCTATTGGTTTCATGTCTCTGTTGAGGGGAAGATAAAGTGGGCCAGAGAAGAACCAAAAGCAACGAAACTAAGTTTCTCCTTGCAATAAACCTTTTTGAGAAAGGATAGCTTTTCTCCGTTCCCATGGCCTCCTCTTGCTTGTGAATTAATCCTCCAGACGTTCTTTGGTCTAAAGATTAAAACTTGTCCTCAGACTGAAAGTTCTTCCATCTTGTCTCATCAGCACTACTGGATAGTAATCCTCAAAGATGGGATCGTAAATTGTGACATCAAACAGATTTCTTATAAAGAACGACAAATCAAACAAGCCAGCTATTTTCTTAAAGACGCAAGAAAGGTCGGTATTAAAATAAGAGGGAGTGATTGACCCGTCGTAGGCTTTCCGTATGTCCGTGTATCGAAGTTGTAAAGCGGTGGAAAACCTGTTCCTTATCCATTGATAATTCAGACCAAGATTAAGCAGAATTTCTGGTGAGTTGGCTGGTCTGAGTCCGGTTTCTTTATCTTTGCTCAGACAGTAGGAGAAATTAAAAAATCCTCCCCATCTTTGTTTAAGGCTTCTCTGGATAGAAAACTCCACCCCCTTGGTCTCAAGCTCCTCCACATTCTGATACTGGAAGACCTCATCTTGGTATTCACCGCCCGGATAGGCAGGATCTTCTGAATCTACCGTATTTTGAGTTATTATCTTCTTTGCCTGATTAAAGTAAACCGAGGTCACCACTCTGGCCCAGGGTGTGTATCTTTCAACCACAAGTTCATAACTTTTGATCTCCTCAGGTACCAGGTTTTCATTTCCAATGTAATAATCTCCGTCATCAAAGGTTCTCTCGTAGAAGGTTGGGGCTCTGAATCCCTCACTGTAAAGAAGCTTAAATACACTTTGGGGTTGAGGAGAAACGATAAGTCCCAGCTTGGGAGTAACCCTTCCTTCGAAGAACGTATTCTTGTTGTAATGTAATCCCAGAATAAGGTTCAATTGTCGGATAGGGTTATACTCATTCTGAAGATATAGATTGAATATGCTTGCGTTTGTCCTTCTCACATCCGGCGGAACCACATCATTTTCCAACCTTTTTTCAGACTTATCTACCTCTCCGGAATGTTGTTCCACCTTATGATCCTGAAACTCTCCTCCCAGTATCAGCCTTTGGTTAGAGCTGGCAAGAAGATCAAATTGGATTTCGGTGCCCCAGAATCTATCCGTTCCCTTATCG
>JAOZNS010000024.1 GCA_029933635.1 Candidatus Zixiibacteriota bacterium
TGGTCAAAAGACTGCATGCCATACTGGATGGCTCCGCTCTCGATCAACTCGATGATCAAAGGTGTCTTCAGTGGGTCAATGATATATTCCCTAACCGATCCCGTATTTATTAACACCTCCACCGCAGGCACCCTGCCGGGAGCATCACATCTGGGCAAAAGCCTCTGACAAACGATTCCCTTCAAGGTCGCAGACAAAAGAAGTCTAATCTGTTGGTGCTGGTGAGGTGGAAAAAAGGAGATGATACGGTTTATGGTTTCCACCGCATCAAGGGTATGAAGCGTGCTCATTACCAGATGCCCGGTATCGGCGGCAGTAAGAGCTATGGACATGGTCTCCAGATCCCTTATCTCTCCTATCAGGATAACATCTGGGTCCTGACGAAAGGCATGGCGTAAGGCGGTGACGAAGGACTCCGTATCTCCCCCCACCTCTCTCTGAGCGATTATACTTTTCTTGTTGCGATGCATGTATTCGATGGGATCCTCAATGGTTAGGATGTTTTCTGAACGGGTAGAATTGATGTGATCTATCATAGCCGCCAGAGTGGTGGACTTCCCGCTTCCGGTCGTTCCGGTCAAGATGATCAATCCGCGCCGGGCATCCGCCATCTTTTTCAAGACCGGCGGAAGATTCAGCTCCTCAAAGGAGGGGATTATGGTATTCACCGCTCTGATGGCAACTCCTACCGTGCCCCTTTGCCTGTAAAAATTGATTCGAAACCGTCCCATCTTGGAGACGCTTAGAGCCAAATCCAATTCATTTTTTTGAAAAAATTTCTTTTTCTGTTCCTCGGTAAGAATCTGTCCCATTATCTCTTCCATCTCCTGGAGCGTTATTGGTTCATCTGCGATGGATCGAAGAACCCCGTCAACTCGTAAAGTAGGCTGGAGTCCAATCCGAAGATGTAGATCCGAAGCCTTGGTAGAAAGCATCTCCTCCAACATTTGCTTTAACTTCATTTTCACCCCTCCTTTTCTCACAATCGTTTTTTTGGTAAATTCCCCGGAAAGAAAAAAACCATGACGTCGATCTTTCCTTTCGGTCGCTTTCTACCGATAACTTCGGCTACAATTGAGCCTTAATTAACCCTTTGAGCTAAATTTATCATTCTCCTCCAGACGGCTTTAAATCCTTAGAACTCTATCCAAATGGAACTTCCTTTTACTATTTCAAAAGGAAAGATTTTTCTTCTTTTTTTTAATAACATGCTTAAGCCGGCTCGATCAAAAACAGAGTCTGTCCAAATTCCACCGGCTTGCCATTCTCCACCAGAATCTTTGCCACCCTTCCCGCCACCTCCGACTCTATCTCGTTCATCAACTTCATAGCTTCAATGATGCAGACCACTTGCCCCACTGCTATCTGTTGATTTAGCTCCACATAGGGTTTGGCGTCCGGAGCGGGCGCACGATAGAAGGTTCCCACCATGGGAGATTTTATGGGAACCAGATGGTCGGTATCCTCCACCACCGTCTTTCCCAGCTCTGGGGTGGGCGCCTGGGAAGGAGCTTGTGTTGGTGCAACTGTTTCAGGCTTTGTTTCAACTGTTATGTTAGCAGTTGGATTCTCCGAGGCTGGAGCCTTTGACTCCCTGGGCTTTTTGGATATCCTGACCCTCTGTCCCCAACCTGATACCTCCAGTTCCCCGATGTCTGATTCCTCTACCAACTTTATTAGTTTTCTGATCTTCGACACCCACATAACTGTCCCCTCCTTTTTGAGGGTTTAAGCCATGGGTTTAAAAATAATATCTCGAAACTTTTGCCTAGTTTAAATCATCGATCCTGAGTTACGTCTTTTCAATCTTGAAGGGGGTTTTATTCTTTATCTCAAGGCTATAGTTCAATTAAATTTTTCTCAGCTCGGGTTAAAACTTCACTTCCTGTAGGGGTGATCAAGACATCATCCTCAATCCGAACCCCACCCCAGTTGGGGATGTAAACTCCGGGCTCGATGGTCATCACCATTCCGGCTTCCAAGATCTGTTGATTGGTTGGATTTACTGCTGGATTATCATGGACCAAAAGCCCGATGCCATGCCCCAAGCCATGTCCAAAATATCTTTCATACCCTGCCTTTTTGATCACCCTTCGAGCCACCCTGTCCAGATCACACGCTTTCATCTTTGGCTTGGCTGCTTTGATGGCGTGTATCTGCGCCTTTAAAACTAAATTATACACCTGTTTTTGTTTTTTGTTTGCCTTTCCTACCGCCACGGTTCGGGTCAAATCTGCGGTATAGCCATCAACCACCGCACCAAAATCTAGGGTGACCAGATCGTTTTTTTCGATCTTCTTGTTGGAGGCTACCCCGTGGGGCAGTGCCGATCTTTTACCCGAAGCCACAATAGTCTCGTAGTAAGGAGTTGAAGACCCATAGCGTTTTAAGCGATACTCGATCTCCGCGGAGAGATCCAACTCGCTGGTGCCTGGTCTAATAAAATCCAAAATCTCTGAAAAAACCCGATCAGTTATTCGCACAGCTTGCCTTATCTTTTTGATTTCCCTTTTATCTTTTTTCATGGTGAAAAACTCTATCATCTTCTCCGTAGGAACCAGAAGACAATCCGGAAGAAGACTTTTTAAGGTCTGATAGGTCTTATAACTTAAGTGCTCTGCCTCGAAGCCCAGCCTGATTCTTTTGCCCGCTAGTAAACTTATACTCGGAAGGCTGGAGAAAAGGTCACGCTTTACAATCTTTATCTCCAGATCCTTCACCTGTTCCTTTGCTTGCTGTTGATAACGAAAGTCGGTGAGGAAGAGGGCATTTTGGGGGGAGATTAAAATCATTCCATTGGTTCCGCTGTATCCTGAAAGATATCTGACGTTGGGAAGAAAGGTGATCAACAAAAGGTCCAAATTCTCTTTTGCCAGAATCCTCTGCAACCTTTTGATTCGATTCTTCATGATAAAACTCTGATTAGATTCTATCCGTCCTGCAGTTTAATTCTTACGCCTCTTCTTACAGACAGGCACCTTTCCAATTCAGGAAATCTTCTCCTTTATCTGATCATCTATTGGATTTCTCTGCTGTATTCTTTCATAGATTTCCAATGCCATCGAAATATGTCCCTGCTTTGCATACACCTCTGCCAGGCTTTTAGTCTCAAAGAAGTTCTTTTTTTTAGGACCCTCCATTACAGAAGGTGTCGACTTGGTTTGACAAGCTAAATTCTGGGGAGCATCCTCTTCCACCTGTGGTGATTCCAAAAAGATTCCTCACTTCTTCCCCCAAGATTTTCAATCAAGAAAGACGATAACATCTTAGCCTCTTCGTGTCAAGCAAAAATTTCTGTGTACTTTTTCCTACCCATCTCTTCCTTATTAACCTTTGATCCAGCTTTTTTTTCAAAGACTTCTCTATCTGTCCACTTTTTCTTTATTGTCCTCTTCTTTAAGTAAATAAAGATCAGTAATGTCCCCGCCCCGATGTTCTATCAGGGGAGAGAGAACGACCCGATTTGTGAAAAGTCGTTCTGCCCGATTGGTTCCCCCCAAGACAAGCCACACAGAGGTAGGAAAGGTTCACCCTTAAGGAGCGATGGAACGTAGAGCCGTAGCTCCCTCTTTTCTGATGACCTCCTTGCACCCAGCCTGTTAAGTTTACTCTTTTACAGAATTTTTCACCGAATCGTTTGTTAAATTCTCTGAGTTGAAGAAAATAAATATTTTTTGATGGTAAAAGATTTTAATCTACTGCCAATACCTTGCAATCTACAAGGTGGGGTGAATTGAACGTGGTCATCTGACCTTCCTTCTTCCCCGGTGCGGGGAACAATCTGGCAAAAAGGGGTTTATCCAAGGTGATGGCTAAGACTGCCATATCGATTAGTATTGCTTCGATCCTCTCAATTGGTATATCTCCGGGAAGAGGAATCCCATCCAATCCACAACCACACACAGCAGAGTATAACAAAAGTTTATCCAGATTGAAGTCCCCCTCGCCAGCCCTTTGCGCCAGCCCAAAATCCTCGCACACCATAAACATAAGACCCGAATAGCCGCACGTTTTTATTGATAAATTCTTCAATACTGAGATGATCGAAGCAGAGATGGCAAGCGTGCCTGGATGCCCAAATTTACCAAACCCAAGCTTTTCGTAAGCGAAGGTGATGCTTTCGTCTTCTTTAAGTAAAGGAGCTAAAAGGATGCATCAATTCCCCTGAACCTTACCTTAAACTCAACTGAAATCTGTTAAGCAAGCTCTTGGACTTTGGTCAACTCCTTTTCCAATATCGATTTTAGATTCTGTTTTGCCTCCAGAAGATTTCCCGATTTGCAAAACGCCCTCATCGCCAGGTCGCAACACTCCGGACCGATGCTAAATGATGTTTCGCCCTCGTGGTAGCCAGTGGGAAAAAATGGTATCCCTGGCTTGCAGTTGGACTAGGCACAGAATCTGAAATTCCCCACTCCATCTTCTGTCTGTTCAGAAATCCGTTTTATTACCTTTGCTGAGGCTTTTGCATTATAGAAATCTATCCCTCTTTTAGAGTCACCGATTTTCCTTGAACAGGAAATGATCGAAGTGTTTTTCACAACTTCCGAGCAGGCTTCAATATGTGCAGGGGTGCTGGCATATCCTATATTGAAAAAACTAACATTCACATTCTTACAGATTTGTTCGATTTTCTGAACTTGATCCACTATCTTTGAGGTGGAGGAAGCTTGGAGATATTCCTCCCAAGAATTTGTGGTAATTCTGGTGGTTTGGACCTCAAGACCGTCTTTTCAAAGAAGGTTTTGGCTTTCTGATTAAATTCAGCCACCTTTCTGATCATATCGAATTCGGGTGGTGATTTGAAAGATATGCCGGTAGTTATTGTTCTGATCTTCATGGGGCTTCTGTTAATAAGTTGAAGAAAGTTTTTATATCATGTTGGACCAACCGTGGATATATGTAATCGTGTCTGAAGGAATGTTCAAGTGGCAGATAAACTTATACACATGCGAATCATTTGGGCGAAACCTTGGCTAATTTACGAGGAGCGAAGGTCCTTGTAGACCGGAATAATCTACAAACATTCAATTGCCCTATTGATTGATTTTTCCCCTTCTACTATTTGAAATACTCCTTTATATCTGGATATTTTTCGCACATTTTGGAAGCCTGCGTCCCTGACTTCATTGATGAGCCCATACTTCAACATATCTCTTCTGGTAGGGGTCTCAAAATTAAAAGGCAACCAATAGAAAAGCCACAAGGCTGTAAATAATCGAACCAAAATGTTTTTGGGATTATCTATCTCCAAAATTATCAACTTCCCTTTTTCTTTAAGAATCCTTCTCGCTTCGGTTAAGGTTTTGAACCGGACATCTCTGGGCATCTCATGAAGGGCGTAGGCAATAAACACTTTGTCAAAATATCTATCCCCAAAGCCGGTGCAGGTCACGTCTCCTTCCATAAATCTAATGTTGCTTAGGCGACATTTTCTTTTAGCCACCTTTATCTGTCCGCAAGAAAGATCCATTCCTATTATTTCGCACCCCTTTCTTGCTTTTCTGGCAATGGCAAAAGTAGCACCCCCTGTGCCACAACACATATCCAGAATCTTCTCCTCTGGAGAGAGATTAACTTGCGCTATCAGCTCTTCTCTGCACCTTGTCTCCCCACCGAGGGGAAGAAAACACCACCTCATCAGAAGATCATAATAACGACTTTGAATATGGTCATAAAACCATTTGTATGACTCTCTATCCATCTTCATCCCATTTTTCATTAAGTTTAAATTTAGAATTCTCTGTTGGTTCCTCGATAATGTCATGATACTTTATACGAACCCCTCACCTTTTGCATCGTTCAGTCGATTTCCTCCAATATTTCTTCTTGCCATTTGTAAATGTTTAACTCGAATTTAGCTGAACATACAGGGAATTCAAAGAAAGGAATTTGGACAAATGTAATCTACTGAACGGAGGAAGGATTCCAGCTGGTGTGTAAATTCTCATTAAAGGAGTCCAAAACCTTCATATCCCCAGGCAAAATTTCAAAATCGAAAACGTCTGCGTTTTGGTAAATCCTCTCCTTTTTCGAAGACTTTGGTATCACCACCAAACCTTTCTGCAATGACCAGCGAATAAGAATTTGTGCTGGGCTTTTGGAATATTTTGAAGCTATGGTTTTTAATCTTGGATCGTTCAACTTGTGACCTTTGGTGAGAGGGCTATATGCTTCAAGTTGAATGCCATATGAGTTACAGAACTTCAGAAGATCCTTTTGATAAAGATATGGGCTGAATTCAACCTGATTAACCGCAGGAACGGTGGATGAATTTTTGAGAAGCTCCTCCAGATGCCAGATCATGTAATTGCTGACCCCAATAGCTCGACACCTCCCGTCTTCAAGAAGTTTCTCCAAGGCTTTCCATGATTCCTTTCTCAGACCTTCCACCGGCCAGTGAATCAGATATAGATCGATGTAGGAAAGTCCCAGCTTTTTTTGACTTTCCTCAAAGGCAGCTAAGGCTTTGTGGTAGCCATGATCTGAGTTCCATAACTTTGTGGTTATGAAGATCTCCTCGCGAGGAATTCCACTTTTTTTGATGGCCATGCCAACATCCTCCTCATTGTCATACATTGCGGCTGTGTCGATAAGTCTGTAGCCAGCCTCTAAGGCAAAAAGAACCGCCTCCTGTGTCTGTTTACCTCTTTGAGTCTGATATACGCCCAATCCAAAAATGGGCATCTTGACCCCATTGTTAAGCTGCACCTTTGTATCAATTTTTATTTTCTTCATACTCTCAGGTTCCATTATTTTGACTCCTGCTGTGGCGATGTTGAATAGTCGATTCTAATAGTAAAGCTTAAGTTACGGCTTAATCAACATTTATCCCAGAAACAAATTTAAGGAAATGTTGATGATCCGTAACCTAAGAAGTTAAAAAAATCATCTCCTAAGTATCAGCACAACTCCGTTAAAATGGAAGGCACAATAAACTTTATCTCTTCGTCCGAGAGCCGATATCATTGGAACCCATAAAATAACTTTTGACCTATCTTCTAAACCAGCGTTAAAACTTATATGTCTTTTACCAGTTCTCACATAAGATCTCATAATATGCTTGTGGATGATCACAGGCAGGGCATTTATCTGGTGGCTCAGTTCCCTCGTGGATATAACCGCAGTTACGGCATTTCCATCTTACCACCTTCTCGCGCTTGAAGACTTTCCCCTTCTTGATATTGTCCATCAAAGCCAGATATCTTTTCTCATGTTGTTTCTCTGCCACTGCTATGGATCTCAGAACTATAGCTATCTCTTCAAAGCCCTCTTCGTCCGCTATGCGGGCAAACTCCGGATACATGGAGGTATGCTCATAGTTTTCTCCAGCGGCCGCAGCCTTCAGGTTGTCTTTGGTATCTCCGATCACACCAGCAGGAAACGAGGTGGATACATCTGCCTCACCACCTTCCAGAAATTTAAATATTCTTTCAGCATGTTCCTTTTCATTATCCGCCGTCTCCTGAAAGACGGCAGCTATCTGTTCATACCCTTGTTTTTTTGCCTTTGAGGCGAAGAAAGTATATCGATTCCTTGCTTGCGATTCTCCAGCAAAAGCGGTGAGAAGATTTTTTTCCGTCCTGGTTCCCTTTATGTTTTTCATTTTTAACCTCCTTTTTTACAATATCATAATATGATGGTCCTGGCATAAAAATTACCGCAAAGTTAAAAACTCTCCAGGGTAAATTGTGTCCGCCTCAGTGTTCCATTATTCCCGGCGTATCTAAGCTAAACCAATAGAACTGTCCGGTTAGAGCCTGTTTTTCCGCGGTCAGGATGTTATAGTGACGATCCTCCTGCTCTGCCAGCATCAAAAACATCCTTTTGGCCTCTGGATCTTTAGCCTCCTCTGAACTTTTGATATAAAACTGATATGCCTCTTTTTCCGCTTTGATTCCAAGGTCCAAAGCTTCGAAGGCGGTGGTGTTGTCCCTTACTCCCACCTTAATCCTTCTCACCTTGGTTGGATCAAAAGGGAAGTCTTCTCCGTCAGTTAGTTTCTTATCGTAATTCTCCAGAAGTTCACGATGTCTTCTTTCGTCAGAAGCCAGCAACCTAAATTTCTCTTTTCCGCTTTGGTTGGTTATGACCTCGGAAAGCCTGGTGTAAAAATCAAGGGCAGACTCCTCATTGTAAATTGCAATGGATAAGGCTTCTTCAGCGGCTATTTGCGATGTGACTTTACCTTCAGCCTCTTTAAACACCTTATTTTTTTCTTCTTTCATGATGCTGCTCCTGAGATAACTTCGATCAACCTTCCCACGTGACCGCATCGTCATATTGACTCTCTAATTTGAGCTTATGTTTTGATTCCTCTTGAGCAAGAACCAAAAAGAGTTTCTTAAGCTCAGGATCATCCGCTTTTTCTGCCATCAGACTATATAACCTTTGCGCGAATTCCTCCCTTTTTATTGCCAGACGCAGGGCGGAGGCATAATCCATCTCGGGTGAGAACTCCTCATCATCCACAAATTCACTGATCTTCAGATCAGAAATTTTTTCTAACTTATATTCAGCCACATCCTTCTTTTCCACCCCTTGAAGGATTTCCCGATGTTTCTGCTCCTGTTGAGCCAGCTCTTTGAACATTTCCTTTGTTCCTAGATTTTTGGCTAACTGGCTGTATGTGGTATAAAGATTATAAGCCTCTGCCTCTTTGCGAATAGCAAAGGTGAGAACTTCTTTAAAATTATTAAGATCCATTTTCTTCACCTCTTCTAAGGCTTAAAGTTTAATCCCATTGTTAGCTTTGTGCAACTGAAGGTTCAGGACTACAAAGTTATATTTGCCTTTTCAAAAAGCCATTTCCGGTTTCCAGGCTTTCCATACCCTGCCCACTAAATCTGGACCAGGCTTTAAAGTCACCTTATCCGGCTGCCAGCCAGAAGGAGTAGCCTCACCGGTGTTTCGCACGTGCTGGAATGCCTTGACCTGGCGGATCAATTCTGCCACGTTACGACCCACCGAAGGGGTTAATATCTCCATCGCTTGAATCACGCCATCCGGGTCAATCAGAAAGCGTCCCCTGATATCCACACCCGCCTCCTCATCATATACCCCATATACCCTACCGATGCGCCCACCAGCATCTGACAACATGGGAAACGGGACGCCACCCGGGACCATCCTAGAGAGCTCCTGTTCCTGCCAGATCTTATGAGCGAAGCGGCTATCGGTGCTTATGGCCAACACCTGCACACCCAGCGTTTTGAGCTCGTCGTATTTGGAAGCAACTGCCGCCAATTCGGTGGGTCAAACGAAGGTAAAATCGCCTGGATAAAAGCACACCACCACCCACTTACCCTTGTAGTCCGATAGTTTAACGTTCTTGAAGCCTCCCTTCACAAAGGCACTGGCCTCAAAGTTCGGGGCTGGTTTGCCAACTTTAGCCATCATCTTCAATTCCTCCTTTTGTCCTTGAATCTGTGTAGGTTGTGACCTTTCTGTCTCCAACACACCAATTGGTCCGCGTGCCGGCTGCACACACAAATCTTTTGGTTCAGTCATATCATATCTCTCCTTGCTTTTCGCTCAAATTATTCTGAGCAAAATTGAACTTTTCGGTTATGATAGCCGTTGGGCCAGAGAAGACAGTCAAGTCCGTCTACAGGTCCAACGGCTATCCAATCAGCTCTAAACTTCTTCAAGCAGACCCGAGAAAGTATCATGATGCTCCTCTTCATCCGACAGAATCTGTCGAAACAGTCTGGCCGTGGTTGTGTCACCTTCCTTTTGTGCCATCTCAATGATCTGCCGGTAAAGGGTGATTGCCCCTTCTTCATCTTTTTTGTCCTGCTGGAGCATCTCCTTTAAACTTTTTCCCACAAAGATAGGCTCTGGCTTTGTAGTTGGAGTTCCTCCCAGATAAGCCAGCCTTTCAGCTATGACTTCCGCATGTCTCATTTCGGTAATGGCAATATTCTTTAACTCATCCTTTACTGCAAATCCTTTGACGCCTTTCCACAAAACATGCTGCCACATATACTGAATGGAAACTTGAATTTCCCTGGCTATACCTTTATTTAACATATCCAATAATTCTTTTGACGCCATTTACTTTACCTCCTTTACTTTTTAGTTGACCACAATAAATGTATGTTGCAATACTCCCGCGTCCCGATGACATTTTCCACCTCAAATTCAGCTTCTGGTTTCTCTTCGGGCTTAAGAAATTTTCGATATACGCCCTTATCCGTATGAACTGCGATCCATTCAATGTAGTGCTTCTCCTCCATGGGATGGGGAATTGAACCCACTTTGACTTTCACGGTTTTATCGATCCTTTCAATCACCGGAACGTGCTTCTCTTTCCCCTGTTCTTCCGTCTGCGCTTGCATAAGTTTCATTGGTTGACCGCAACAAACCAGCTCTCCTTGCCCTGCATGCAAAACTTCCACGATGTTCCCGCAGACCTTACATTTAAAGATTTGCAATCTTTCAGTCAATTTTAACACCTCCTCGAATTTACGATTTTACTCGAGGGCGCAGGTGATCCGTTAAGCAAACAAAAGATTCGCCGTTGCCCCTTTTCCTCCTACCTCAAAAACTTGGACACAAAAGGTGAACTCTCGCCTTTGCGCAGGAAATGCCCGGACGGTGCTTCTCCCAGAAACTCGGAGAACCAGGATTCGTGCTCAATTTCCTCGTTGAGGATCGCCTGAGACAGATCATAGGTCCGATGATCTTTACCCGCAGTTAAGTTACAGATGTTGGTGTATTGCCTTACCGCACACCTCTCTGCTTCCACCAGCACCGTCAACATTGCCTTGATGTCCGTCGGATCCTTTGGTAGCTTAGCAGGGGGGCAGCCCGAGACGTCGTGGAAAACCTTCATATCGTCGGGCAGTTTGCCTCCCAGTTCGTAGATGCGAGGAACAAGAGCCTCGAAGTGGTTCCGATCTTCAATACGAGCCGTTTCTGCGATCTCCTTGATTCCTTCTCCTTCCAATCCTATCAGATTGCATCGAAGGATGGTGTAGTAGTAATAAGTGGTAAGCTCCGCGGCTGCGTTCTTGACCAGAAGCTCCACCAGTTGGTCCACGTTCACGCCCGCCCTCTCTACCACTTCTCGCGTCACTTTAGCCATGGTATCACCTCCTTTTTTGAGTAATTATAAGTTCTGAACGTATCTGAAGTCTATACCAAAGACTGAATTTGGTTTAAGGTGTGAGGCAATCATGCCAGATACGCCCTCGTGCAACTGAAATTCTGTGCTCTCACTTTTTCTTAGCTTGGTTGACTCTCCGTAGGTCTTCAGACATTGCTTTTATCTCTGTTAAGTCCCTTTGCATTTCACTCCAGCCATACCAGAGAGCATAATCTGGGTTGGCGTGAAATGTTCCCTGGAAGGTTCTCATCCTATGTTTAAGATACATCAAAAATAGCTTTTGTTCGATCACGGTCGGCGCATCATGAAAGGTAAGCAAATCAGGGAATGGATAAGCGTAGCTTTCCGGTTTGGGAATTATTCCATCCTGGTATAGGTCAGCAACTGTCCGAATTGCCTCAGCCATTAGGTGATCTGCTTCCTTTATCATCTGGTCGCCTTTTTCCAACTCCGCTTTTGCAAAATTAACCGAATGGCACCGGTTGCAGGTTTTAACCATCTTGTCCCGTTCTTTTTGCCAATCCTGTTGGGTGAGCCGAGCCACATCTGCTGCCTTTACCACGTCCAGTCGAGCAGTGGGGTTCCCCTGCGGATCCAGCACGCCCAGCCCTTGTAAGATCGTTGCTCGATCAGCCGCCCACTGTTCATCCTCCGGCATGGGAAGCCTCACGGCCAAAAATCCCCAGGCAGTTCGGACGGCGTGATTTCCTTCCTGCATATGACAGGTCTGACAGGTGGGGGCAACAACATTTTCTGGAAGAACCCCATTTTGTTTCAACAAATACCTGACGCCGTGTTTGGAAGACGAATACATCTCCCACTGGGGATGATCGAAGCCCATATGACAGGTTTGGCAAGCTTGTGGCTCTCTTGCTTCTTTACTGGAGAATACGTGTCGAGTATGACAGGCATCGCATGATGCCACCCCAAAACCTTCCCATTCTTTTTTTAACTGGCTTATTTCCTCCTTCGTTTTCAACCCGATCTTATGACATCCCCCACAACCCTTCATTCCTTCCATCAAAGCCATTGGTTGCCAGTGTGCGGTGGGCATAGCTTTCATCGCTGCCCAAGCAAAGGCATGCTTTCCAGCTTTGAACTGTTCCACCCGATTCGGATGACAGCGTGCACAAGTCTCAGGGGTAGGAATTTGAACATTTGACACATCTTGACCCGAACTATGTTGATCACCATGACAGAAGGAACAGTCCACCTCATTCTGGCTATGCCGGCTTAATCGCCAGTCGGAGACGATCTTGGGGGTGACCTTTTGGTGGCACTTCACGCACTCTTGGGCTGAAGCGCCGGATGCAACCAGCCAGCTTGCCAGAAAGACGGTCATCACTTTCCACATTTTGGTTCACCTCCTTGGTTTTTATAAGTTTAAAAAAGAACAAATCTTCATACTGCTTGGTAATGTGAGAATTTTTCTCAAAAAGCAATCTTCTTTTCGAGTTCTACTATTTCACCGAATCGAATATTTTCTTCAGTTTTATTTCAACCTCCTGAGCGATTTGTTTTAAGTTTTGGTTTTTGACCATCCCCATGGCAGTGGTCGGTTTAATCATAGATAAAATTGTCTTACCTTTCTCTTCATAGACCACCACATTGCAGGGCAACATCAAACCTATATCCTCCTCCGCCAGAATAGCCTTATGAGCATAAAAAGGATTACACGCACCTAAGATAACATAATTTTGAAACTCTATTCCCAGTTTTTCCTTGAACTTTTCTTTCACATCTATAGTGGTCAAAATTCCGAAGCCTTCCTTTTTCAGCTCCTCTTCCACTATTTCCAAAGCCCTTTCAAAGGGAAGGTTGATTTCTTTTCTGAACCCATAATCAATCATTTTTAACCTCCTATTTGAATTCCTGATAGTCTTGCATTTATGCTGTCAGATCAAGCTGGCTCATCATTGGTCTCCCCTTATTTTGATTCCTTCCAACCTTCAGCCCCCTCTCTGAATAAAAATATAACAATCATTAAACCGACGATAGGATCTGCCTGCCAGAAGCCAAAAAGATAGTTCGATCCCAATCCCACAAGGAGTGCCACCGAAAGAAAACAGCAGGCTAATGTTTCTTTGGAATCAGCAATCAACGCTTTACTTTTAATCTCTTGACCGGTCTTACGTTTTTTAAGGGCCAATATGGGCATAACGACCATGGAGACAAAAGCAATTATTATCCCCGGCAAGGATGGTTCCGGAACTTCTTTCAAAAGTAGTTTCTTTGAAGATTCAAATAAAACATAAGCTCCCAGTAAAAAGAAAGTTATGGCAACAAATTTCATGGCTTTCTTTTCAATTTTTTCTTCTTGCTCTTTAGAAATCTTTTTATGCTGTCTCAGACGCCAGATCAGCACCAAACCCGATAAGGATTCAACTACGCTATCTAACCCGAACCCAACCAATGCAATGCTTTTGGCCATACTGCCGAACACAATTGATATAACAGCTTCGATGAGGTTATATCCCACCGTAAAGTATTCAAGACCGAGCCCCTTTTTATATAGTTTATCTATATGATTTCCTTTCTTTGAAGCCTCAAGGTGAAAAGTTTCATTTGAATACATGGCAGTTATTGCTATCTCTAAGGATTTAGCAAAGCTCAAAACGAAATGAGCTCAAAAAAATTTAGATAAGCCCGCCGCACTAGAAATCACAGAAACGTTAAAAGATTCCACCCACATGCAGAAGAATTCTAAGTTGGGATAGTTTCTCCTCCCACCTTATTCTTATCCAGAGAGTATCATGATTAGAAGCATCTTAAATTTTTTTATCGCCACCAAAGCGTGTGGTTGATTGGCTGGCATCAGGATCATCTCCCCTTGTCTTAAGCGATATGGTTTTCCCGAAATGGAAATCTCCGCCTGTCCATCAAGAAGATGGACTAAAGCATCAAATGGAGCAGTATGTTCACTCAGTCCTTGCCCTTCATCAAAAGCAAATAAAGTTACGGTTCCTGTCTTTTTCTTTATTATCTCCCGGCTCACCACAGAACCATCTTGATAATCTATCAGATCAACCAGTCTGGTTAACTGTGGTCTTGATTTCTTTAAGTCTACCCCATGGTTTTTAGATTTCATTTTCTCCTCTATTCTTTAGGTGCTTAATAAACAAAAATAAATTCAAGGTCAATGAAGGTCTTCAATTCAGCTAAAAAGACAAAAGAAAGAGATGTTTTTTTGACATTAATCGTTTTTATTATTTGCCTTTCAGGTTCCTCAAAAAACCGATTATCTCAGTTATGTCGGACAACTGACTGATAGGGTAGGTCTTAAAAAGCACGATTTTCCCATGTTCATCCACTAAGATGTTGGCTCTTTCGGAAAATCCATTTTTTTCTCGAAAGATTCCGAAAAGCTTTGCCACCTCCCCATGGGGCCAGAAATCTGAAAGTAGCGAGGTATTCTTTATTCCCAGGCTTTCAGCCCAGGCCAACTTCGAGGGGATGGGGTCCACACTCATTCCCAGTGCTACCGTGTTCAAGGAATCAAAAGTGTCTTTGTTTTCCTCCAAAGATTGCATCTGTTTGGCGCAGACTTCAGTCCAGGCCAAAGGATGAAAAGAAAGAAGCACCCTTTTACCCCTAAGTTCAGATAGCTTAATTTGCTTATCATTTTGATCTTTAAGGGAAAAATCCTTTGCCTCATCGCCCACTTGTGGTCTTTTCGTCTCTTCGGTCATTTGGGTCCTCCTATCATCTTTGACTTTTTTCATTTTTACAATAATCTCTTTTCTCCCTGGATCTTTTTTATCTCAGTGATATTCTGGGTTACCTCCAAGCATCCCTGATACTCTCCCTTTTGGTTGCGAACCGCAAAGTAGCGAATATAGACCAATCTCCCCTTCAAGGTGAGCCAGAACTCCGCTACATCCCTTCTACCACTTTTGAAATCCTCCAATATGTGATTAACCAAGTGCACACTTTTCTGGGGATGACACTGTTGAACCTTTAGGCCCAACACCGCCTTGGTCCTTAAAAATATCTTGTCTTTGGGCTGGCTGAAGTAACGAACCGTATCATCCTGGTCTACAAAAGTTACCTCCACTGGTAACGTGTTCAAGACTGCTTCGATCTGATCAAATGATAGGGTCCCGGTTTCAAAAGCAACCATACCTTTCTCTACCGGTTTGTGAACAGGTTCCTCCTTCTTTTCTGTGGCGATCCTGACAGATTCGGGAGTAAAACGACAATATCCTAACTCATCGAATTGCTCCCTTATCTTTTTGAATTCATCTTGGCTTATCACCTTCAGAGCAGTTGGAAAAAGAATGTTGTTCTCCTTGTAAAAATGGCTGGAAAGCATTTCAGCTAACGAGACTGCCTCTTTTTCCAACCGGTCAGCAAAATCTGGAAAACTCATTTTATCATGTGCATCGAGCAAAGCATAAATTCTCTTCTTCATCTTCCTTATCTGATCATGCTCCGTCCACATCATGGCTGGGGGCTGGGTGATTCCTTGTTTCTCCAGCGAAGGAAAAAGAACGTTCTCCTCCCGTAGATAGTGACTTTCCGACTCTTTGAAATGATCTACCAGCTGTTTTAATTTCTTCATCTTCTCGCCACGGGGTGCTTCATTTTTTAGTGCCTTTATGTATTCTGCCACCATCCTGAATTCATTGGCGTATTCCAGAAATAGTTTGTGCTCCTCCATAAGTATATGAATGGGATGTCCGGCAGGTGCTATGGGTTTTTCCCTCTCCAGCGATTCACGAAACAAAGCTATGTGAACATTGCAGAATTTTTTAATCTCCTCTGCTGGCATACCTTCGTTGATAAGCTCCTCCTCTATTTTGGCTATCTCTGGAGCTGTAACATCCCTGAATGCTTCTTTAAATTTCTCCTGTATCTTTTCCGGTTCTGCCCCTTGGTGTAGCTCTTTGAGCAACTCTTTCAAGAACTCTTTTTTGTTTTGTTCTTTATCCGACATTTCACCCATCATGATAACTCCTTTGACTGTTTTAGAAACTTATCTAATTTTGCTTTTTTGATCTTTTATTTTTAGTTTTTCTTAACCGCCTACTTCTTTTGCTTGCTGTCCTTGAGCTTAAATTCCAGCCATCGAGCATTTCCTGAACATTCTTAGCCAGATACCAGCGTCCATTGGCAAAAACACCATAGTCGGCTCCAGCCATGGCTGAGGCGTAGCGGGTGGAATTGGCAAAAAAGAGCCACCCCTCCACCCATTTCTTTTCTATTGCTTCATCGAAGATGTTAAAGGCCTGAGGCAATCCCGAAGCCGCCCCCTTCTCCCATGCCCTTGAAAGAATTTTGGTGGCAGTGAGGGTCATCTCATTTGTGGTCCTGATGGTATTTTCAAATCTAACAAATTGGTCGTCCACCCACTGGGTGCTGTGGCAGGAAAGACACACTTTTTTCATGGTCTCACGGCAGGCAAGCATTAGTTCTTCATCGATCAAATATTCAGATGTTGGCTCACCGGTAAGCTCGGTGGGGAAAGGCGATCCTGCTTTGTTTATTATGATTGCCGTGTTGGAAGATTTTGGATGGGGATGAGCATAGATGATCCCGAAGATTCTCCACCACAGGCGATTATTCATCTGATGAGTCCTTTGAGTAACCACTTCACCATCCTGAGTCACAATCAGACTGGCATGGCAGGTGGCACAGGTAGGGGCGGTGAAATCTTTGCCCACCACCCAGGGAACCGACTCGAAGTCCCACTCATCACCAGCTGAAAAAAAGATATTCCCATGTTTGCTCACTTGATAAACTTTGAAGGCGGGGAAGTCCGGTCCTTTATGGCATTCAGCGCAAGTGTAAGGCTTTCTGGCCATCTGGATGGAGAATCGATGCCGGGTGTGGCAGGCAGAACAAGATCCCATGCTCCCATCCGGATTCAGACGACCCACTCCCTGGTTGGGCCAGCCTGAAAGAATAGGAAATTCCATATCACCAAAAATGGTCTCGCGGGAGGTTAGGCCCTGCACCAAAACCTCGGAGCCATGGCAGTAAAGGCAAGATTCAAAATTGGTTTGCTCATTTGGATCTTCAAGGGATGTGCTGATTCCATCAAAATCCTGGGTGCCATTAATGGAAGTGAGCAGACTGTGATAAATCGGATTATTGGTGAGATTAATGGGGGCGTATGACATTATGTTTTTTTCATACTGAACCCTCTCTGCAGGATGACAAATAGAGCAGTCCTCAGGAGTAATCACTACGTGAACCTGATAGCCTTCGTGGTTGAAGGTATCCATATGCTTTTCTGAATTTGAGATATGACACTCAGCACAACCAACCGTGGTCCTAGCTAAGTGTTCCGCAATGCTTTTCGCTGATACTCGATGTTCCAACTTCTTCTTCTGAAGAGCCTCCCCTGAGGTTACCTTAGCATGGAGGCTCCTCTCCCAGTCGGCTACGATCCCCGGTGTGACCGAGGCATGGCAAAAAAAGACAGCTTTCGGTTGCATCGCTGTACTCTGGCTGTTGAGAGTTGCCCTTCCTAAATGGAAACAAAAACAAAAGTAGCATCGTCACCGCAAGCATGTTTCCCTTAGATCTCCAACGAAGCTGTGATCGTTTGGAAACTGATGGATTTAAACCCGATACGCAACATAACACCCTCCATGGCTAAGTCAAACTAACAAATATTTCCCTCTTTATGTTTCTTTAGGATCTGCTCAGCTAACCGGTCTAATGATCTGAGATATTCTTCCTTTGGATGACCCTTTACCAGAATCGACTGAAGCAGTTCCACTTTGAGATTGGTGATAATCTTCGTGATCTGATCCATCATCTTCCCACCCCAACCGTAGGAGCCGATCACAGCTGCAAATTTTAGCTTTGGTCTTAGAACGTTTGCCAAGTGGACAGCATAAACCACATTAGGATGAGGACCGACCAAAACGGTAGGGGAGGCAATCACCAAAGTAGCGGCATCCACCAAAGCAACAGCTAGCGCTCCTACGTCGGTTTGGGTCAAATTGAATGGTTTCACCGTGATGCCATTTTTCCTCAAGGAGTCAACAAGATGATCCACCATTCTTCTTGTGCTCCCATGCATGGAGACAAAAGCAATGATCGCTTCATTTTTTGCCTTATCGGAAACCCAATCTCGATAAGCACCAAGTATAAGTCCCGGTTTGGGGTAAACCGGTCCACGGCTGGGGGCGATTAACTTTATATCCAGATCCTTTATTTTCTCCAAGTTATTCCGGATGGGTGTCCGGAACGGCATCATTATCTATGCGTAGTATCTTTTGACTGATTGATACACCTGAGCTTCATCTGTGACCAATAAATCACTGGTTGCCAGATGGGAGCCAAAAAAATCACAGGAGAATAGAATTTTATCTTCTGGCAAATAGGTACACATCGTTTCCGGCCAATGCACCCAGGGTGTATAGATAAACTTTAGGGTTTTATCCCCTAATGACAATATCTCTCCATCATTTATTGGTATGAACTTGTCATCAGGAACGTGGAGTAAATCCATAAGCATGGATGTACACTTAGGGTTGGTGACAACTTTAGCATCGGGGTAAGCCCTCAGTATAGTTGGAATGGCTCCGGAGTGATCCTGCTCTGCATGGTGAGCAATCAGGTAGTCTATTTTTTTGATTCCCAAGCTGTTTAGGTTTGACAAAAGCTTGTGTTCTTCGGTAGGGTCAACCGTGTCTAAAAGAGCAGTTTTCTCACTACCTAAAATTAAGTATGAATTGTAACTTGTCCCCTCCGGAAGAGGTATAAGTTGGTCGAATAGCCTTCTATCCCAGTCTATTGCCCCCACAGGATAAACATTAGGGCTCAACTCTAGAAAACCTTGTTTTTTCCCCATTTTCATTACTCTCTTTGGTATGATATAATGGAAGCGTTTTTTACAATTGAATCTTGGTTTTTAATCTTCCCTCTGCAGATCGAATGCACTTTTATCAGTCCCACAAACCGGGCAGACCCAATCATCTGACAATCGGTCAAAGGGGGTTTTTGGCATTACCCGGAATCGGGATCCCCTTTTTCCGGATCATAAACATAACCGCACACCGTGCATACATAGTTTTCCATCCCTCACTCCTTCAAAAATATCTTTTAAACTCCTTCGGTGAAAGTTTTTTCTCAAAGACCTTTGAAGCCACCTCGGCCGTCTGAGGATCACCCGGCACAATTGCACCTAAGGGTCGGTTATCTTTTAATGCAAATTTTTTGTAAACATTCTCCTCCATTAAATGCCAGAGACGTCAACTGAATCTCTCGCGACATAGGCATAAATTAAGCTTCATAAAAAGCCTCCTTTCGGCTAACAACTGACCTTAGGTAAAATCATGTATCTTTATAATAAATTTGTAATCATCCTTCCTATCTTTTGCCCCTCTTCTTTAGGCATTCCCTGCAAATACCTTTAAAGTAACCATGTCTTTCCTCAATTTGGTGTCCGTCTATCTTTCTTTGATCAGCATAGGGACAGTGTATGTCAATGTCGATTATCTTCCCGCAACGTTTGCACAACAGATGATGGTGAGGCAGATTTCTAAGATCATATCTTGTTTCCGTTCCGGTTATGGTTATGGCCTGAATTATTCCTTTTTCCAGAAAGGCGTTCAAGGTATTATAGATGGTAGTTTTTGAGATGGTAGGAATTTGCCTGATCAAGCCTTCGTAAATCATCTCCACGGTAGGATGATCTTCATGCTTCCCCAGATACTCTAAGATCCTTAATCGGGGGTATGTAGGCTTGAGTCCTCTGGCTTGCAAAGTTTCTTTGAATCGCTTCATGTCTGAAATCATTTCATATTAGTATACGATCCAAAAATTGAAATGTTTCAGTCATAATAAAAATTTTCGGCACATCTAATCTGCTTTCATCAAGTCACCCAAGGAAATCTGAATCGATTTGTTCCTCCAGATTTGTAGGAAAATCCCATTTGCTTTGATATGATACTGTCCTTTTACTTTTGCAACTTAACTGATTGTGTTTCAAAAATCAAGAACATTTTTATAGTTAATGTAGGTACCAAATACAAATCATACACTTTTTGAGAGAGAAAAAATTAGTGGATGTCACCTTGTTATTTGAAAAAAAATCTAAACTTATCTGCGATGACTCAGCTATCAGTGAATGGGAGATCAC
>JAOZNS010000166.1 GCA_029933635.1 Candidatus Zixiibacteriota bacterium
AGTCCGGCCAAAAGGAAGGAGAAGGAGGAAAATCTAAAAGCCAAGAAGCTGGAATATCAACAGCTCACCAACGACATATTTGGTCCTGGAGGTAGAGCGGAAAGAAGAAATGCAGAGCTGACCAAGCCAATTCTAGATAAGATCAACCAGGTTCTGGCAAAGATCGCCACCGAGGAGAACTTCATCATGATTTTCGACTCGATCAATGGTAACATCGCCTATGCCAAAAAGAGCCTGGATTTGACCGATCGGGTCTTGGAGGAGCTTAAAAAACTGGAGTAGCTTTTTTGAATTAAAGACTTCACCCTATCCAAAACGAGAAAGCCCGAAAAGGTGGAAAAAAGTTTAAAGCAAATTGCAAAATATGTAGATGGAGAATTGGTCGGAGATTCTTCTATCAAGATCAAAGGCATATCTGGTATCGAAGAGGCTCAAATAGGCGATTTGACCTTCTTAGCCAATCCCAGATACCGCCGGTTTCTTCATACCACCTCAGCCTCAGCGGTGATTGTGGGGAAGGATGTAAAAACCGAAGGGATCAAGATACCCTTCATCCGACATTCCAATCCTTACTACGCGTTTGCGCAGGTTATAAAACTTTTCGAAGAAGCCGAAAAAATCTATCCCGAAGGCACTCATCCGACTGCAGTGTTAGCGGAAGATGTACAGGTGGAGAAGGGGGTGCATATAGGTCCTCATGTGGTTATAGAAAAAGGAGCTTCCTTAAGACGCCACTCAGCAGTGCTGGCAGGCAGTTTTGTGGGGACCAATTCAATCGTGGGGGAAAACACCTTGGTTTATCCCAATGTCACCATAAGGGAACACGTAGAGATTGGAAAAAACGTGATCATTCACTCTGGCTCGGTGATCGGTTCCGATGGCTTCGGTTATGCAAAACAGAAAGGGATTCACCATAAAATTCCCCAGGTGGGAAAAGTTAAAATAGAAGATGATGTGGAGATCGGGGCTAATGTGACCATCGATCGCGCCACCATGGGAGTTACCCGAATAGGAAAGGGCACCAAGATCGACAACTTGGTTCAGATCGGACATAACGTGAATATCGGGGAAAACTGTATCATCGTGGCGCAGGTGGGGATAGGAGGGAGCACCAAGGTAGGACATGATTCTGTTCTTGCAGGACAGGCTGGATTGGTGGGACATATAAGGATTGGAAGTCGAGTGGTGATCGGAGCTCAATCGGGCGTCACCAAGGATATCCCTGATGATACCACGGTCTTCGGTTATCCTGCAAGGGAAATCCACCAGACCAAAAGAATCGAAGCTCACCTATCTCGATTGGACCTTTACCTTAAACGACTGAAGGAGCTGGAAAGGATAATAAAAGAGAGATGAGTCAATCCTTGCGTTAATCTATATTCATCAGGAGGTAAAGATGAGCCAAACAATTGAATTTAATGATAGCAATTTTGAAAATGAAGTTTTAAAATCTGATAAACCCTGTCTGGTTGATTTCTGGGCAGAGTGGTGTGGACCTTGCCGGATGGTCGGTCCCATCGTGGAGGAGATCGCCGAAGAATATGCGGACAAGCTCAAGGTGGGAAAACTTAATGTGGATCAAAATAGTCAAACTGCTGCAAAGTATGGGATCATGAGCATTCCTACCCTCCTCATCTTCAATGGAGGGAAAGTGGTGGATCAGATCGTGGGTGCGATGCCCAAGAAGCAGTTTGTTGAAAGAATCAAAAAGATAGTCAGATAGGAATGCTCCGTATGGATGAGTCCCAGCAGTTCCTCAATCCATCAGATGAACAGATAAAGCGACTTCTGGAAAGATACACCAAAGTTGCAGTGGTGGGTTTATCCCCAGATCCTAACCGACCCTCCCACGGTGTGGCCAGGTATTTACAAAACAGGGGATTCAAAATAATCTCGGTCAATCCCAACGAGAAAAAGATCTTGGGCCAGAAAGCATATCCGGATCTTCGATCCATTCCGGAGAAGGTGGAGATCGTAAATATCTTTCGAAAATCGGACCATGTTCCTCCCATTGTTGATGAAGCCATAAAGATAGACGCCAGAGTTATATGGATGCAGGAGGGAGTGATAAATCATCCCGCCGCTGTCAAAGCTTCACAGAACGGCATCATCGTGGTGATGGATCGGTGTATGCTCAAAGAATTTAGAGCTCTTTGTGAATGAAGAATATTGAGAAGCAATTAGAACCCGGCAAAAGATGGAACGGATTGTCCAGATGGACAATTCTACAAAAAGAATTTCAGGTAGCTTAAAGCCTCATTTGAATCACTTGGATAACCTAAAAAGCCCTGAGCAAACTATCGAGATTCTAGTTGAGGGAGAGGAGTGCCCCTTCTGCGGTTTTGCAAAACTGAGAAGGGAAGGAGATGAAATAGTCTGTCCTATTTGCGGATATGGACACAGAGGTTGCACGTGATAAAAAGCCTAAGGAGGAGTTTCCTCTTGGTTTCTTTAAATAAGGAAGAGCAGTGAAGGGAGGGATCATCTATCTGAAAAATATACCGATTTCAATTCTAATCTTAGCTGGTTGGTTCCCTTTGGCATAATCCTGTCTCTTTTGGGCATAAACATCCGACTAAAAGATTTGATGTTCTGTTCCGGTAGAATAGAACAAAATTGAGAAGAAGATCAAATGAGGGATATTTTTTAAGACATCGCCGATATCTTCTTGGTCATAAAATTGAGTTAATGCTTTTCTCCATAATGATAATTATGCCCTTGGTCAGGAAGGCCAGAAGTTAAGAAGGAAAAAATCTGGGAAGGAGAGAGATGTTTGTTAATCTGCAATGGAAGGGGAAACTGGCATTTGAAGCGAAGACCAACTCAGGACATCAAATTTTGCTCGATGCCAAACCAAGGGTAGGCGGAGAGGATAAAGGTCCCAGACCAATGGAGGTTTTGCTGGTCTCCTTAGCCGGATGTACCGGAATGGATGTGGTTTCGATATTAACTAAGAAAAGGGTGAACCTGCACAAGATGACCATCAAGGTTAATGGAGAACAGGCTCCCGAACATCCCAAATATTTCACCAAAATAGATGTGGAATTCAATTTTGAGGGGAACGGGATCAAGGAGGAAGATGTT
The DNA here is from genome assembly GCA_029933635.1 of Candidatus Zixiibacteriota bacterium. Lineage (GTDB taxonomy): Bacteria > Zixibacteria > MSB-5A5 > MSB-5A5 > SM1-73 > SM23-73-3. The sequence goes on from JAOZNS010000166.1 coordinate 3,085, forward strand.
AAACGAGCAATCGAGCTTTCCAAGGATAAATACTGTTCAGTTTCAGTTATGTTAAAAGACAAAGCTGAAATCTCATATCGATGGAATATTGTGAACGTATAGGGCCCTCCCTTCCCTGAGTGGAATATGAGACGCCCCGCCTTTTATGCCTTACTGCTATTTAGCTTCGGTATACTTTTAGGCAATTTTTTCGATCTTCCAGTCTTTCTGCTATTTTCTATCTCTTGCCTTACGCTCATATTTTGCCTGCTTTTCCAACTGCGGAAGGAAAAGCAAAGCGCTGGCTTTTTTCTGATTCTATCCTTGATATTGGTCGGTTTTTTTCGGCATGAACTTCTGACTCGAGTCTTTCCTCCAAACCACATCAGCAATTTTTTAGACTTAGGCTTGAAGATAACCATCAGCGGAAAGATAGCTGAGGAGCCCGATGTCAGAAAAAATAAAACGTTTTTGATCATTGAAGCCCAGAAGATATCCTTAGGCAAAGGAACTCGCTTTACCACGGGACAAATAATTCTGAAAATAAAAGAGCCAACCTATAGGTTCGACTACGCTGATAAAATCAGATTCAGAGGATATTTGAATCAACCTACATCTAAGAGAAATCCTGGTGTATTCGATTACAGAAGATACCTCTCTCGGAAGAGAATCTATGGGATAGTTACCCTCTCCTCTACAAATCAGGTTGAGATTCTAAGACAAAGTCAAAAAAATATCTTCTTCTCTAAGATGGTGATTCCCTTGAGAAGATGGATTTTGGGGGTCTTCGACAGAACATTATCCGGAAATCACAATGCCCTTCTTGCCGGGTTTCTGTTAGGAGAGAAAAGAGAACTCCCCAAAGATGTTTATAATATGTTTAGAGATACTGGCACGGTTCATCTTCTGGCGGTCTCCGGATCCAACGTGTGGCTGGTTATTGGGGTAATTTTTGTTGCTCTAAGTTTGTTTCGAGTTCCCAGAATTTTTACCACCATCGCCACTCTGATTTGCATCTTCATATTTGCCCATCTGGTGCATAACGACCCTCCGGTGGTGAGGGCGGGAATCATGGCGGCAGTGATACTTTTGAGCACTCTTTTATATAAGGATGTGGATCTGGTTAATGTGGTCTCATTTGCTGGTTTGGCTATTTTATTTTTCTCTCCATTGTTCCTTTTTGATGTAGGATTCCAGCTTTCCTTCGTCTCAGTTTTTGCGATTCTTCTGTTATACCCCAAACTGAGTAAATTGGTCTCAAGATATATAAGCAGGTCCCATAAAAATCTGTGGAGGTGGGCACTTATACCCGCTTTGGTCTCTTTTTCCGTAGAGCTTGTTCTTTTCCCCATCTTAGCCTATTATTTTAACCTGGTTCCCTTAGTCACCGTGGTAGCTAACATATTCATCGTTCCGTTGGCAGGATTATCGGTGGTTTTAGCATGTTTTACGCTTTTTTTCGCCATCTTTAGCAACGGGTTGGCAAACATCTTTTCTGCCTCCAATTGGCTGATTCTGGAGTTGACTTTACGGCTAACCGAAGTCTTTGCCACACTACCCATAGCAAAACTTTCTCTCCCGGCACCTTCAATTTTCAGCTTCGTGCTTTACTACTTTTTCCTTTGGTTTATGGTCAGCTCGATTGCGGCAAAGAAAAAAGCTCTCTTGTTTTTAGTGTTGATAACTGCCAACTTGCTCATCTGGAGTGAAGGACTCTCGCGGAGTGATAAACCTTTGAGGGTTACGTTCTTGGATGTCGGTCAGGGAAGTTCTGCCGTCATCCAGCTTCCCAACCAGAAGACTTTGCTGGTAAACGCGGGAGAAAAAAGGGGAAACTTTGATGCCGGAGAAAGTATTGTTACTCGCTTTTTAAATCATAAAGGAATAAACCAGATTGATAAGTTGATCCTCACCGATTCAGATTCTTTGAATTTCGCCTCAGCTCTATCTGTTTTGGAGAATAGGAGTGTTGAGCAGATATTGTTGACGGATACTTCTTCTTTTAGAAAGGGAATTTTAAAAAATCTGATTGAGAAGATGCCAGACAGATTCGTCCTTTTGCCCTCCATCGAGGCCATATCTGATAGGGACAAAAAGTTTTCTGTTCGCTTCCTTGATTATCCTGAAGGGGATAAAGCATCTCCAGCTTCTAGAAGGGTTTTAGTACTGATCCAATACAAAGATATCTCAATCTGCTTTTTTGACGAAATGAAAAAAGTTCATTTTGATCCAGAATTCGATTGGAATAAGTTAAAAAACTGCTCGGTTCTGGTCTTATCCGAGTTAGGAGAAGTGGACCAAATCATTCAAGTCATCTCTGCCATCCAGCCTCAGAAAATCATCTTTACCCGCCATTATTTTCGATATGAGAGAAACAAAATTCCGCTCCTGATGCAACAGAGCTTTTCTCAAATTAAGTATCATCGGACAGCAGAGGGGGGAGCTTTGATCCTTAAAACCTTTGGAGAAAAGTTGGAAGTTCAGCCTGCCGTTCGATAGCCTTCCGGGATGGTGGATGATAGCTTTTTATAGGATCAAATAGGGAAATAAAAAAAATCGTGTCTTCGCAATATAATAATGTCAGTAGTTTGCAAATAGAAAATGTCAGGTTATAATCACCTTCACTGAAGGAGGTGAAAAGTGTTGAAGCTGACTATGCAAGAGGCGGAGAGATATAAAGTGATATCAGAGGTAGAAGGAGGGTATCTTAAGGTAGGAGAAGCAGCGGAGATATTAGGTTTAAGCGAGCGTCATGTATATCGGATTAAGTGCGAGTTTATCCTGAGACCCAATTTGCCTGAGCCTTAAGGGAATTGGGCATAAGGATAATC
>JAOZNS010000167.1:0-4968 GCA_029933635.1 Candidatus Zixiibacteriota bacterium
CTTAACCGCTTTTGCCTGTGGTTTGGTCATTCGGCTGATAAATCCCATAAGTGGAGGTTTTGAGATAGGATCATCTCCTTTGGACTTGCTGGTTATGATGATCGTGTATGGGATGGTGATAAATCTGGTCTTGGCATTTTTCAACCTGATTCCCTTGCCTCCATTGGATGGCTCAAAGATTCTGATGGGGTTTCTGCCGGCCGAATACGAATATCAAATGCTACAGCTTGAAAGGATCGGTCCATTTTTGCTTATTGGAATCATAGTGGTAGGCAATATCGCCGGTGTGCCCATATTATGGGGAATTTTACGTCCCTTAGTAAGCTTTTTCTCCTTTCTCTTTGCGGGGACAGATTTCTCCAGATTTTTCTGAGTGTTAAAGCAAGTTGATAAGCTGATCAAATCGATTAAATTGAACAAATGGTCAACGGATGGGAAAGGGTCAAATCAGAAGCAGGATCATATTTGAAGAGCTCTGGTTTTAAAATCTTCTTTTCTGGATTTCTACCTGTATCTTTTGGTTTGACTGGGCTTCTTCTAATGGCTGGTTGTGCTCCCAAGCCTAAGCTTGCCCCTGAGGAGAGAACGCCTCAAAACGTTTTAAGATGTGCGCTTCGAAATCAGATCAAATTTAAAAGCTGTGCTTCCCTTGTGAAGCTGAAGCTCAAAGGGGACAAGTCTAAGTTTTCAGGAACCTTTGAATTCTTTTATAAACGTCCGCACACCTTCACACTTTATCCTCGAACATTTTTCGGAGTGGGCACCTTCAAAGTTAAAGGAGAAAAGGATAGTTTGATCATTTATTTCCCCAAACAAAATGAATTTTACCTCGGGAGCACCTCCGATTTTGCTAAAACGAAACTTTGGGGATCAGAGATTCCACCGAACCTTCTTCTGGAGATGATTTGGGGAAAAGCTGGACTGGAGGAAGAAGGAGTCACATATGCTGGAAGATCTGAGGAACTTTTTTGGTATCAATCTAAAGATAAAGATTGGCTGAAGGAGTATTGGATCGATCCCAAAAGATGCAGGTTGGTCAAAAGCAGGTGGAGGCAAAACGAAGGTGAAAAATCTTATCAGATAGAATATGCAAATTTTGTAACTCAAAATCATGTGGAAATTCCTTGCCAGATAAGTATAAAATCTCAAGCAGGGGATTTTGCTCGGATAAAGTTATTAGAGAGAAGATTCAACTTACCCATTCCGGACGACAAATTTGAGCTTAAAATTCCACCTGGTGCCAGACGGGTCATCCTGGAAACTCAAAAAGAGGATTAACCTTTAAAACAAATTATTTGAGCCAAAAGTTCAGACGATCACCTGACCAGAAGGGGAAAAGCTAATCAAAGTTTTTGTTTAGAAAATTTTGTTAATAATTGGTTGGGAAGGACGTATATAAAAAACTGAAAAAGTGGTATGATTTTCTTCCTTGAGGCGAAAAATGTTAGGTTTAAAATTCTCGGTCGCAAGCAGAAAAAAGCAAAGCTTAAAGGGAGGTGAAGGTCATGAAATGTGCTTGCTGTGGGGAGATAATTGAGGGAGACCCCATATGGGCCGACGATATGCCGTATTGCTCTGAGGAATGTGCAGAGATTGGACCCACGGTAAATTACAACGAAGAAGAATACGAAGATTACCAAGATGATTATGAGGAGGATTTTGAAGTAGATCGGTGAGGAGCAAAGCCTGAGCTAATTTTCGGCATCATCACCCTAATATGTATATAAACACAGATACAAAGGGGAAAATAAAGCACACAAGCCCTCAAATCTTCAAATGTTTGAGGGCTTTTTCTTTCTGTAAAATTAATTCTGTTGACAAAACCATCCATTGAGGATATTTTGCCATAAAATTAAGCCGACTTCTGATCTTTTGATCGAGTGATAAAAAAGAGGAATTTGGAAATGAAAAGTGGATTGATTCACCTGATTCTGGTGATCCTAATAGTATTGATTTCTTTTCTGATCTTTTACCGCACCACAGGATATGACTTCGTGGCAGACGATTGGCAACTGATATATTACAAGTACAACTTTATGCAAGATTGGGGTAACCTGAAGTCGATAATCAGCAAGCCCTTCCCTGCACAAACCTATGAGCCCATCCCCTTTTACAGACCCATGATAACCTTGGTTAATTTCTTAAATCTTCATATACTTGGGAAGAAGACCTTTGCATTTCATATAGTTAACCTGGGGTTTCATATCTTGAATGCTCTGCTTCTATATTTTTTGATATTTCTCCTCTTTAAAAGGCCACTTCTCTCATTTCTTTCCGCCCTTTTTTTCTCAGCCCACCCGATTCACACCAATTCGGTGGTATGGGTTTCGGGGCGTACAGATGTGGTCGCCTGCCTGTTTGTCCTTTTGACCCTAATTCTCTTCCTCAAAAGGAAAGACCACAGTGGCATCTCCCGAGCTGTCTTGTTTTGGGCTGGACTCTTTACATACTCTCTGGCACTGTTGTCCAAAGAGCTGGCGCTGGCTCTGCCCTTATTTCTGTTTGTTTGGGACCATCTTTCTGAGAGGGAACCTCTCAGAAAGAAGATAATCCCTTATATACCCTTCGTAGTTGTTACCATAATATATATCACGTTGAGAGTGGTGGTGATCGGCAGTTTAGGAACCGGAGATCCTTACACCTCGGCCAACCTGTTTCAGAGATTTCTCACTGCCTTCGCCATATATTTTTACTATTTCAAAAAACTACTTTTTCCCGTTTATCTCAATTTCTCTCCACGAGTTTTGACCATCACTTCCCTTTTAAGTTTGAAATTCTGGGGAGCATTGATATTCTTTGCTGTGGTTCTGTCCTTAGGGCTTACCTTGCGAAAGGTGAGCAAAGAAATTTCCTTTGGAATATTGTGGATTCTGATAACTTTAGTCCCGGTCTTGAATCTGGTTCCACTATATGCCTCGGTCAAAGAATGGTGGGCTTATATTCCATCCTTAGGTTTTTGTTTAATTCTGGGTAGGCTGGCTGAGCTGGGGGTAAGCTGGGAAAGAAAATTGTTTGAAATCAAACTACCCCGAAAGAAAACCAAAGAAGATAAACTGCTTGGGGTGGAGAAGGGGGCAGATCACGAAGTGTCTTCAGAGGAAGAAGCGGTACTTAGAACGAAAGCACGGAAGTTTCCAGAGATCATACTTGTAAGAGCGGGTCATGCGTTCTGTTTGTTCTTTGCACTTCTTCTTCTATTTTATGCTTTCACTCTTCAAAGCAGAGCCAGAATTTTTAGAAAGGACTATCATCTCTGGACCAATACTTCTCAGATAGCTCCCTACGATGTGGTGGCACATAACTCGCTGGGGCTTATCCTTAAAAAGAAAGGAGCCTTGCGTTGGGCAAAAATGGCTTTTGAGAAAGCGGTTCAGGCCGATCCAAATTTTGCAGATGCACACAATAACCTTGGGGTTACGCTAGAGATGACCAATCAGGATGACTCGGCTCTGGTTCAGATCAAAGAGGCGATAAGGCTCGATCCGTATTTTGTGGACGCCTACAACAACTTGGGCATCGTTTATGGTAAGAAGGCAGAATATGATTCAGCCATAGCAGCCTTTAAACGCGCCATCAGACTGGATCCCACATTTTTCCCAGCATACAAGAATCTGGGCTTGATCTACTCAGATAAGGAGGATTTTGCCCGGGCAATGAAATATCTCAGCAAGGCACTGGAACTTGCCCCCAGCCGTGAAGAGGCAGATGCGATAAAGGGCGAGATTGATCAGATCAGAGTGAGGGGATATCGATAGCTTGAATGAATATTTATAAGCTGGCTAATATTCTCTGACGAACAACCGCCAAATTGATCTAATATTTCATGTAGAACTTGAAAAAATCTTTGGACAGTGAAAGGGTTGCTCACCCCATTTCCCATTCATTGATCCTCTACATATTTAGTTAACGGAGCCACCACGGATAGGTCTTTTTAACCGTTAGGTGTACTTAAAATTTATATGGCAGTCTTTGATCATCTAAGGGAAAAGTTAGAGAATCAGGAAGAGAAGTATTTAGCCCCTTATGCCACCAAAAGTTCTCAAAGCAGGGGGCGTAGATTTTATGAGGAAGATCATCCTTACCGCACCAACTTCCAAAGAGATAGAGACAGGATAATACATTCCACCGCCTTTCGGAGATTGGAGTTTAAGACCCAGGTTTTTGTAAGCCATGAGGGGGATCACTATCGTACCCGACTGACCCATACCATTGAGGTGGCTCAGATTTCACGTTCCATTGCTCGGGCACTCAGGCTGAACGAGGATTTAGCCGAAGCCATCGCCTTGGTGCACGATCTGGGACATACTCCCTTCGGACATGCTGGAGAGGAGACCTTAAACGAGATAATGAAAGATCATGGTGGGTTCGAGCATAATCGCCAGACCCTGAGGGTGGTAGACCTCTTGGAGGAAAAATATCCTGACTTTCCCGGATTAAATTTGACCTATGAGGTTAGAGAAGGAATAATGAAACATGAAACGCCCTACGACCATCCCATTCCGGCAGAATTTAATCCAGAGGAAAGGGCAACCTTAGAGTGCCAGCTGGTAAATCTGGCAGATGAAATAGCTTTTCTCTGTCACGACATAGATGATGGTTTAGCCTCCGATATTTTAAAGGAGGAGGAGTTAAACCAGATGGCTTTATGGGATAAGTTGCCTGCAAATATCACAAAACAGTATCCTCATCTTTCACCCTCTCAGCGACGACATCAACTGGTAAGAATGCTGATTAACTTCGAGGTAACTGATTTGATCACGGAGACCAACAAAACAATTCAGAAATATCAAATAAGGAGGTTGGAGGATGTAAGAAATACCAAAGAGGATGTTATCAAGTTTTCTGAGGGAACCAGGGGGCTTAACCAACAGCTGAGGGAATTTTTGTTCGATAAAATGTATCGTCACTTTCGCATGATCAGGATGGCGGGCAAAGCCAAAAGGATCATAACCGGGCTTTTTGACGCAA
>JAOZNS010000167.1:4978-5889 GCA_029933635.1 Candidatus Zixiibacteriota bacterium
TTCTAATCAACTTCCTCCCTCCTTTCGCAGCCGACTTAAAAGCGAAGATAAAATGCAGCTGATCTGCGACTACATCGCTGGCATGACAGATAGGTTTGCTTTGCAGGAATACAAAAAGCTTTTTGATCCATTTGAAAGAGTATAGATAAACCACTTCATTAACCCCTCTCTTAAAGAAAAGAGATGGATCAAAGGGGATGAGTTTTGCAATTCGGGCAGGGGGGGGTTAACCCCCGATCGAACTGAATTTGAGACTTATTAGTAAAGGAATTGGTTTTTATCTTCGAAATTGGTAAAAAATTCAAATTTTTTCTTGATAGAAAACTTTTTAAATTTATATTTTTAAATAGGAAAATATAAATTTTCAGTCGATAAAAATAGTGTGAGGTTTCGGGGTTCAAGCAGATATAAGGACTGCTTGGCAAAAAATTTATAAACCAAATACTAATTGCCCCCCTAAAGGAGGCGAGGTTAAAATGAAAAAGAAAATTATCTGTGTGGCTTTTTGTTTAATCTTATTTTTGATTTTCACGGCTTTGAGCTTTGGAGACATTGATCCTAAATATAAGGCTCGAGGACATCCGTGGGATCATATGTTAAGTCCACCTGTTCCAGAAGATACAACTGTTCAGGCGGAAGCAAGTGTATTCTTAATTCCTTTCAACTTCAATGCTTTAATGATGTTTTGGATAGACAAAAATTTATCTTTAACCAAAGATATTGATCATTCATCTTCTATTCTACATAAGAAAAAATGGGTAAAGGGTTCAAAGAATATTCTCAAGCGATAGGCTCTAAAATAGAGTTAATCGAATCCTTAATTCAGCAGAATAAATTCAAAGAAGCTTTGGCAGAAATTAGGGATTTAAATGCACAAAAACAGATAGAAGACTTCACTGTTGAGTATGGTT
>JAOZNS010000168.1 GCA_029933635.1 Candidatus Zixiibacteriota bacterium
TTTTGTTTCCGCTGGCCATCTTCCTGATCCTTCTACCCCTACACTTCTTCTCCTTGTATCTTTTCCCCTCCATTTTGTTTCTTCTGTCATTCGGTAGAGCCGGAGAAAGACCCGGGAACATTTTAAAAAATCGAAAGCTTCGGATCGCCTGTTTGTCCCTTGTGATTTTGCTGGCGGGAATATTCTTATATATTCGAGAAAACAGCTGGTTTGTCTTTCGCTACCTTGTCCCTCTTTTTAAGGGAGGATATACCGGACCCGATTATACCATGTTTTCCTTTGCCCATATCTTGGATTTCTTAAACGAGCAACTTTTAGTGTCCCCGGCAGGCTTCATTTTGTTTTTGAGCTTTTTAATTCATAAACCAGAAATCAAAGTCACGAAAGATTCAGCATTTCGGTTTCTTTTGATCGTATCTGCGGCTCAGCTTTTTTTCATCTTTCTGATCAATCCTGGGCTGGGAGCAGCCAGGGACTGGGATCTTTTTGCCGGTGCTGGATTGGGATATACGGTCTTGGCTTTATATCTTTTTTCCCGGGCTCCTTCAAATCCTAAGCTGAGCTATCTAAAACTCAACTTGGTCCTTTTGGCTTTTATTTTCACGCTACCCTGGATATTGGTTAATGCCTCTCCAGATAAAGCTGTAGCCCGCTTTAGAAACCTTTTGGACCTTGATCCCAAAAAGAGCCGGAACGGACATTTCATCTTGGCTGGCTACTTTGATGGCCTGGGCCAGCCAGAGGAGGTGGATCGAGAGAATAGGATGATAAAACAGAAATTTCCCGAGGTGGAGTTGACCAATCAAGGATTTTCCCTCATGCTGAAAGGGGATTTGGAACAAGCTTACCAGCGATTCGTTCGCTCCATACAGATATCCCCAAACTTTGCCGAGGCGCACGTGGGACTGGGACGATACTATTTTATAACTGGACAATTGGAGAAAGCCCAAAAAGAGCTGAAAATCTCTTTGCGGCTCAAGCCAAATTATAACTTAGCTTATGCATATTTGGGCGACGTGTTCATGCAAAAGAGGGACTTTCAAAATGCAGAAAAGTTTTACCTCAGGTCGATAAGATTGGGGAACTCAGATCCGCATGTATTCAATAATTTAGGAATCTTATACGCCCAGTCAGGGAAACTGGACAAGGCATCTTCATTTTACCGTAAAGCCATTGCCCAAAAAAGGGATTTGATCGAATCACATTATGGATTGGCATTTGTCCACTATAAACAGGGCAAGTTGGAACAATCCTTAAAGGAAATCGATCTGCTTTTGCAGATCGATCCAGATTTTGCTTTGGGATATTATCAACTTGGTCTGACCTATGAGGCTCTGGGACGAAAAAAGCAGGCCGCCTCAGCTTATCGAAAATACTTAAGCATGAAGCCCCACGACCCCAAAGCTGATTACATCAGGCAAATAATTGACCAGTTGGAATCGGAGTAGAATTATCTTAATCTTTTTTGTCGACAACGAGCTCTTAGCCTTTGAATGTCAGCATTTTCTCGGATTAAAATTTTAGCACGCTTGCTTTGTGCTCATAGGTGAAAGGAAGCAATTTTGAAGATAAGGTTTCTGGGCGCCACAAAATCCGTAACTGGATCCAGGCATATAATCGAGTCGAACCAAACAAGAATTCTTTTAGACTGCGGGCTTTTTCAGGGAAGAAGGGAGGAATCCAATCGTCGCAATCGTAACCTTCCCTTTGATCCTCAGAGTATCGAAAGGGTGGTCTTATCTCATGCCCACATCGATCACTCCGGCAACCTGCCCAGCTTGGTGAAGCGGGGATACCAAAACAGCATTTATTCCACCTTTGCCACGCGCGACCTCTGTGTGGCTATGCTTAAGGATAGCGCCTACATTCAGGAGAAGGACGCCGAATATCTGAACAAAAAGAAAGGTCCTCCTTTGGTTGAACCTTTATATGATGTCGAAGATGTGGAGAAAACGCTCTCGTTGTTCCGAGGGATCGGCTATCGAAAGGGATTTTATGTATCCGCAGACATCAAGCTCACCTTCTACGATGCGGGTCACATCTTAGGTTCTGCGCTGTCAATTTTCGACATCAAGGAGGGCAACAGACATCTAAGATTGGCTTACATCGTCGATTTAGGCAGAAAGAATTTGCCCATACTGCGGGATCCGGAGAAGATCAAGGACATTCATTTTATGATCATCGAAAGCACCTACGGCAATCGAATCCACCAGGACATCTCGGGAGTGGAGAAGAGATTGGCATCGTTGGTGAATGAGACGTTTCAGGCTGGTGGCAAAATTATAATTCCAGCCTTCTCCCTGGGACGCACCCAGGAGGTGGTTTATTGGTTACATCGACTTCAAAGTCAAAAAAGGATTCCTGAGATGAAGATCTTCGTGGATAGCCCGCTGGCTGTGGATGTAACTGAGATATTCAGGCTACATCCAGAGTGTTTCGACCCACAGACCAACCGGATGATAACCTTAGATGAGAATCCCTTTGGCTGGAGAAACGTAACCTATATAAGGGATGTTAAAGAATCCAAAAGATTGAATAAGTTGGATGAGCCTTGTGTTATTATCTCCGCTTCCGGGATGTGCGAATCCGGTAGAATTCTGCACCACCTGAAAAACAACATCGAGGATCCAAAAAATACAATTCTGGTGGTGGGCTTTATGGCCCAGGATACCTTGGGAAGAAGAATTGTTCAGAGACAAGAAAAAGTCAGAATATTTGGAGAATACCACCGTCTAAATGCAAGGGTGGAGGTGTTTGACGAATTCTCCGCACATGCAGACCGACAAGAGCTTTTGGAATATGTTAACTATACTAAGGGGTCCCTTGAGTGGGTTTTCGTAGTCCACGGAGAGGAAGAGCAATCAAAAGCTTTGGCTCAAGGGATTAAAGAACTGGGAATCGAGAACGTGCTGGTTCCGGATTTGGGAGAAGAGATAACGGTTTGAGTAGTTTTGCCATTATATAAAAAAAGAAGGACCTTTCCCATTTCGGTTGAAGGAGTTTTTTGGCGGAGATCCGCCTGAGAGGAGAAAAAAGCACCATCAAAATCATTAAGCAAAACAATCGGCATTCGGCCAAACTCACGGAGGAAAAAACAAAATAAATCAGCAGCCCTTTTGGAGAAGAACCAGAAATAAAAAGATTCTCATCGGCAGGAAAAGGATAACTTGACTCAACTGAGCCATAGTCAACGAAAGTTAAGCGCCGATTAAAATCAAATTGTTGCAAACCGGATTCGGTTGTTAAGCTTCTTTCTTGCTTGGAAACGATAGGTCTTTTGAACGGATATTATTTCGAAAAGTCCCGGGTTAATCTTGACAAAGCTTTACATTTTTATTATAGATTAAAATGAGATGGCGGCGTAGCTCAGCTGGTTAGAGCAGAGGAATCATAATCCTCGTGTCCGGGGTTCGAGTCCCTGCGCCGCTATTTTTTTATTAGGGTCTACGCTTGGTCTTTGCCAAACTCTCAACCAAGAGAGAGCATTCTTAAGTAATTTGGAGAATTCTTTACAGGCTATTGATAGGATGGAGATATAAAAAAACCTCCCGGTCTGCAGGGTTCAGATGGCGAGAAATAAATCCTGCGGTATCCCCAAGATGGGAATGGTTTTCAAAAGTCTACACCAGATCATTCCGGTAGGGGCAAATCTTTAGATTCGCCAGTCTGTTCTTTTCAAAGAAAATCTATGCCTGTTAAGCACGATCAGAACTTTCTGATAGGACAAAAGTATCTTCAAGAGGTTGACCTCCCACCAGTTCAAAAGATAAAACTAACCGCTAAATCCAGCTATCGCCAGAGGGTGATAAGGAAAGTGTGGAACAGCTATGGCGGACTTTTGGAAAAATTAAGCCTGAGACTTAAAATCGACCCTGCTGTGGCAGTGGCGGTGTTTTGTGTCGAGACCAAAGGCAAGGGATTTGCCAGCGATGGAAGGATGATCATCCGATTCGAAAGCCACATATTCTATAGATACTGGGGAAGGTTTCATCCCGTCTCTTTCTCTGACCATTTCAGATTTGACCAACGCAAGCCGTGGCGCGGACATAAGTTCCGAAAAAGCAAGGAAAGCAAATGGGAAGCCTTCCATCAAAAAGGTCAACCAGGTGAATGGGAAGCTTTTAAATTTGCCCGAACCAAACATCAAGGTTTTGCCATGTATTCTATCAGCATGGGGATGCCCCAGATAATGGGATTCAACTACCAAAAGATCGGATACAGATCCGCAAAAAAGATGTTTGACTCCTTTTCCAGAAGCCAGAGGAGCCAAATAATTGGACTGTTTGATTTCATACAAAAAGCGACCTCGGGGATGGACCAAGCTCTGCATAAGAGAGATTTCTATCTCTTCGCTAAACTGTATAATGGCACAGGCAAGGCAAAAGTTTACGCCGATCGCATAAAAAGCTACCATGATTTGTTCCAAAAGCTTATTCAAACAAAAAATTATTGACAAGCTTTGAGAGTAACGTATATTAATAAAAATGAGATAAGCGGGAATAGCTCAGCTGGCTAGAGCGTCACCTTGCCAAGGTGAATGTCGCGGGTTCGAATCCCGTTTCCCGCTTTTTTTATTGAGTAACTTGGAAGTCCATACGAAAATCCTGCCTTGATCATTGCCTTAAATCTTACGCCTACATTCATCTATAATGATCGCACAGGTAAATTCAAGTTTGATCATAGACTGTGCTAAAGCCTGTAGAGAAATTGAGGATTTCATTAACTTTAAAGTTAAAAGTCTTCATCGCAAAGGAGCGGTGGTGGGGTTAAGTGGGGGTCTGGATTCTTGCGTGGTCGCCTTTCTGGCTGTGAGAGCACTGGGAAACCAGAAGGTGACTGCTCTTTTTTTACCCGAAAGGGATTCAAGTCCTCAAAGCAGGACAGATGCACTTCTGGTGGCAGAAAAATTGAAGATCAATTTTAGGGTTAGATCCCTCACCCAGTGCTTGAGGGACCTGGACGCTTATTCCACCTTGGTGGCTAAGATAATAAAAAGCAAAACCTCGGCCAAGCTGATTCACAGGGTTCTGAAAAGGTTGTCTGGGCAAAATCTCCTTTTAGAAAACCTGAAAGGAAGCGATCTGAAGCTTATGAATCAATTGATCGCTTTCTATCGGATCAAGCACAGGATGCGGATGATAGCAATTTATCAATATGCGGAATCAGAGAACTTAGCCGTGTTGGGATGTGCCAACAGAACCGAGAGGATGACGGGATTTTTCGTGCGGTATGGAGATGATTCGGGCGATCTTCTTCCCATCGTCCATTTATACAAAATGGAAGTTAAGCAATTGGGTCAATACCTGAACATTCCGGAGAGGATATTAAAAAAAGCTCCCACTCCAGATTTGTTTCCACAAATGATAGATGAACAACTTCTGGGAATAACCTATTCGGAGCTTGATCCTATCTTATGGCATCTGGAAAAGGGTAATCCTACCACAAAGATCGCTCAGCTTCTGTCTGTGCCTTTAGACCAAGTTGAATATGTTAAAAAGATGGTAGAGTTCTCCTCATGTCTGCGAGAGGTCCCTTACAAGTTAAAGAATTGCCCACTATAATCTAAAAATTCGGGTCTTCTCCAATTTAGTTGCTGGAATTTCGGATAGTGACTGTGGTGTTTCCGCAGGATTCAAATGAAAAGGACTTAAGATGATGGCGAATCTTAGGGGACCTCACCCCTCATTTGTGTCAAGTGGCCTATCTCCCCTCTCCACATGTGTGGAGAGGGGGACGAAGGGGGAGAGGTGATAAATGTTAACGGCGGATCGGTCTTATGTGGGTAGTTCGTTTAATTGGGGCAAGGACGAAGTCTGGTAATGTTTGAATTGAGCTGTTGGTCAACTCACAGAATTTTTGAATCATTAAATTCCACCAAGCTGAATTT
>JAOZNS010000025.1 GCA_029933635.1 Candidatus Zixiibacteriota bacterium
CTCCCGATCAATATTTCTTGCATTCAGATAGTAGACGTTTTTCCATTCGTAGTCCCAGGTGTGATCGGTGGGCTGGGGAGTCTCCGGCTTGATCAACTTAAGGGTCATACAGGTTTCTTCCTCTGCACTGGTGCAGGAATCTTTGAGAAATCCGACTGTATCAACTGTGGCGTCGGGGTGCCTAACTACGTAAAAGGCCCCAAGGATGTCGTTTTTCTCTATGGCGCGGAAGAATTGAATCCAATGCTGGGTCCTTTGAACGAAGTAATCGTTTGGATCGATCTCCTGAAATCTTCTTCTAAAAGACCCTTCAGGATATGAGGCGGAGGTATCAGAAGGATCCACATAAGCGACACCATATGGGGCAGGATTCTCAGCGGTGTTATTGTTTATCCGGGTATTGCTCTTAAAGAGCCTGAGTTCTACGATGGAGTCGCCAGAGACAAAGTCGGAGCTATCTCCCAAATCGTAAAAGGTTCGTTCCAGATATTGATAGTCCCGAATTATCTCCGCTCGGGTCTCTGTACCGGCTTTAAATTCCGCCTTCTGGGTGGAACCCTTATCTTGGCTGGTGATCATGGTCAGATTCCATCCCCCGATCTTGGCGGTGGTTTTTATTCCAAAAAGTCCCTGTTTCCTCTCTCCGTAACCCACCGCGCCACTTCCCACCCGCAGGTTGGTGTTGCCAGCTTCAATGCTTTGGATGATCTCATCCTCTTCCCCTTTGTATCTTAATTGGAGGGTATTCTCTAAATCGGTATGCCTTCTGCTGTCCTGATCCACCTTAACCGAGATCTTGCTTCCGATCGTTCCGGTGATGCTAAATTGAGACTGCTGTTCCATATTGAGGGAGGGAAACTTTGACTGTCTGGAGGTGGCGGTATTCTTCAAACCTTCCTCCCAAAAGCTCCTTCCGGAAAAGCTGATCTTTCTATAACCGGTAACCTTTAAGGCCGGCCCCCCCTCCCCGATGATTTTTGAAACCATCTTGGGGAACTTGACTGGGATCTCCCATTCAAACAGTCCCCTGGACCGGCTATCTCCTCTCAGGAAGTGAGTGTTGAGATTCCTTCTCCACTGTTGATCCTCCTGGAGCCGATTGGAGGTGGCAATATACACGGAGAGTGGCAAAAACAGTGGGTCACGCAGTTGATAGTTACCCTGTTTCTCGTTTATGGTCACAAATCCCTGCTCATAATCAATCAGCACCGTCTGGGTGAGTCTTAGATCGGTTCTTAAAAGGGGCAACGAGTCTAAGGATACGGAAAGCCCCACCCGAGGAGGAGGATAACCAAATCGAGTCAGCTTCCGATTACTCTCATCCAGCTTTATCTGAAGCCCTACCGCCTCTGCCAAATCGCAGATCAGAAATTGTCCCCCGGATAGAACCAGCAAAAATAAAACCGCCAAAATCAAAAAGGACAAAAATCCCTTGGCGGTCCTTTGATGTGGTCTTAAACCATAATACATCAGGAGCTGACTCCTTCTATGTTTCAATCAAATAATCTTTAGCTATCTTTCTATAATAATACCTCCTTTCTTTATATTCGGCTGATACCTCAATTTATATATACGACCTCCTCCTGTAGGTCTAAGTCGAATTTTGCCTTCACCCTCTCTTTCAGTTTTTCAGCCAATCTTCTAACTTGGGTGGCGGTTGCACTTCCAGCGTTGATCAGGATATTCGCATGTTTGGCAAAAACCCTGGCGTCACCTTCTCGCATTTCTTTTGCACCAACCTGATCTAACAAGTATCCAGCTGAGATCTTTTGACCATCCTGAATTAAATTTTTGAAGAAGCAGCCAGCTGATTTTTCCGCCCCAGAGAAGCTCTCCTCCCTTTTCTTTAAATTCTCTGCCATTCTTTCTTCTATTCTCTTCTGGGCTTGCCCTCTTAATTCAAAGGTTGCAGAAAGCAAAACATCTTTTGTCCTTTTGAGCCTGCTTTCTCTATATTGAAACTGGAAGAACTTCTTGTCGACCTCTTTTATTTCCCCCCCTTCAGTGAGAACGACTGCTCTGGTAAGCACATCACCTATTGATCCACCAAAAGCTCCGGCATTTCCTCTTATTGCCCCCCCGACCGTTCCGGGAATTCCAACAACAAACTCCAAACCAGAAAGACAAGACTCACAAGCTACCTTGACCACCTCACCTAAGAGGGCTCCGGACTGAGCGGTGATGGTGTTCCTGGTGGTCAGTATGTGTTGGCATTCGTTCTTTATCACCAAGCCTCTAAAGCCCGAATCGCTTATTAACACGTTGCTTCCGCCACCTAAGATCATAAAGCGCAATCTCAACTTCTGAGCGATTCTGACAGCATATACCAGCTCCTCTGGCTTCTCGGCCACGAAGAAAAGATCAGCCCTTCCACCGATGCCAAAGGTGGTATAGGAAGCTAAAGGCACCTTTAGTTTTAATCTATTACCAAATGCTTCGAAAAGCTTGGTCCAAGCCTCCTCTTTGTGAGTTGACGATTTTGACTTTGTTGTTTTCAACACTATTATTGCCCGCAATGCTTCCAAAAATAATATACGGGATTCGTTAAAAAAAGCAAGCGAAATTGTTGATCTTCCCTGTGGTATATAATTTAATTCGGGCATTCGTTAACCTTCTTCCCTTTTCTTAAGGAAAAGATCCAGAGCCTATAGCCGAATTTGACGATCATCCGTTTGTTCAAATTTTGCGCAGAGATTGGCTCTTCCAACTTTTCATCTTTGGTCCAAAAGTTTGTTATTCCCAGACAGTTGGTTATGCATGGACCATTTTGAGCTTTTCATCTTGGTCCTAAAACGAATACTTCTCATCTGAACGAACAGGTTCTTGTGGATGGGAGTTGAGAAAAGTTCAGAGATGATCGTTAAATCGATTGTAGCTATTACCAGAGCCTTCGCTTTGGTTATATCGAGGTAGGATTAAGAGAAGCATAAGCACAGAATTCAAAAGGCTCTCTGAGGGGCCAGCTGTCTTTCAGCTTTTCTACGCCTGAAATTCTTTCTGCAGAGCATTCACCGCCTGCTGGGCTTGATCTTCTGAGATCACGCAGGTGACTGAAGACATGGAGGTGGAGATGGTGTCTATATTGATTCCTGTCTTAGAAAGCGCATTGAACATCCTTCCCGCTATCCCGGGCGTCTGGGCCAATTGATGACCAGCAATCGAAATTAAGGCTATGTTAGTGGTATGAGAAACTCTTTCGGCCCCGATCTCATCCTTTATCTTTTCTAAAAGGGTCTGCACAGGACTCAGTTCGTTCTCCGCCACAGCAAAGGAGATGTCCACCTTTCCCTTATAACTGATCCCCGAGACCACAAGCTCTACATTATATCCCTCATTTCCCAGTCTGCCGAATATCTCAGCCGCCAGTCCGGGCTTATCCGGGACGGAGTGAAGCGTGATCTTGGCCACATTGGTATTACTTGCAATTTGAATATCTAACATAGATTTACCTCCAGGTTCTTTACAGATGATATTTTGTCTGAAACTCTTTTAAGAGCTTTTTCATCCTGATTTGTAAATCAGGTGGTTTTGCTTAAGCTCTTAAGACAACTACAAATCTACAAATAATCGCCAGAAAGTCAAAGGAAATTTTGTAACGTTTTAACCCGATACTTACTTTTAGAAAAATTTTAGGTCCTTCTCCATTTCCTTATAATATAATAAAGGCTTCTCTTCAATCTTTAAGCCCAATTAGCTTCTCTAAAAAACATTGTCCGATTGGTTGACTTTGAAGAGAGACAATGTTATTTTGTAAAGTAAGGAGGTGGAGATTTAAAGACACTTCCTGAAGTGGCGGATGTGCGACCAAAAATTGGATAGATAAATCACACAGGCAATCAAAGAAGAAAAAACATATCTGTCATGAAATACAAAGCTTTATATGGGACCCATGATATACTTCCAGATGATTCATTCAGATGGCAACATTTGGAGGATCAGGTGCGGAAAGTTTTTAGCCTTTATAACTACCGGGAGATTCGGGTTCCCATCTTTGAGGAAACGGAATTATTCGCCCGAGGCATAGGTCAGGATACCGACATCGTCCAGAAGGAGATGTATACCTTTGTCGATCAGGGGAAAAGGAGCATCACCCTGAGACCGGAGGGAACCGCGGGAGTGGTAAGGGCTTATCTTGAACATAGCTTGGGAGAGAAATCACCCTTGGTGAAGCTTTTCTATCTGGGAAGTATGTTCAGACAGGAAAGACCGCAAAAGGGGCGCTTAAGGGAGTTTCATCAGTTTGGGATCGAAGCCATCGGTTCGGCTGATCCTTCGCTGGATGCTGAGGTAATTGAGCTGGCTGTCAGAATCTGTGATGAACTGAAAGTCGATGATTTTAAATTGCATTTGAACAGCATCGGCTGTCCGAAGTGTCGATCAATGCATAGGGATGAGTTTCTCAATTTCATGAAGAATAAACTCAGCAGTTTGTGTGATGACTGTAAGACCCGATACTTGCGCAATCCATTACGAATGTTTGACTGCAAAAATGAAGAATGTATAGAGCAACTGAAACAGGCCCCGGTGATGGTGGATTTTTTGTGTCAAAATTGCCAAATGCATTATGCTCAGGTGAAAAAATATTTGAAGGAGTTGAACATAGAGTATCTCGAGGATAAAAGGCTGGTGAGGGGATTGGATTATTATACCAAAACTGCCTTTGAGATAAAATCAGATATTTTAGGTGGTCAGAATACCCTTCTGGGGGGTGGGCGATATGATCTTTTGGTGGAGGAGTTGGGAGGCAAAAACACTCCGGCCATAGGGTTTGCCGCAGGGATGGAAAGATTCATGCTGGTGCTTAAAATGCAGAAGAGCCTCAAGTGTGATGAGAAAAAACTGAATTTATTTGTGGCCACCTTAGGAGAAGAGGCAAAGTCTTTTGCCCTTAAGCTGATCCGTGATTTGAGGCGGAAAAACGTCACCTGTGAAACGGACTACCTGCAGAGGAGCTTAAAAGCCCAAATGAGAGAAGCCAACCGGCAGAAGGCGGAGAAGGTTTTGATCATAGGTGAGGAGGAGATGAAAAAGGGTAAGGCGATCTTGCGAGATATGCGTAGTGGAGAACAAACTGCGATAAGGTTAACCGAGGTAGGTCGGGTATGGGCGTAAGATCTATTGATGATTTCCTGATAGAGTAGATGCAGAGTCTCTACAAAAAAACACAAACCGGTTGGCTGATCATATTAATCTTTATCCCCATTCTTCTTTTCTTTGCTGGCATCCTCTATTATCAGGAGGTGCTGGGCAAATCATTCGGCGATCGACCGGCACCTTCCTGGGTTTATCTTGGCTTTCTACTTTTCTTTCTTATTCTTTTGGGACTGTTCGCAACTCTGACTGTAACCGGATACCCCAACTACCTGGAGATAAAGTTTGGTCTCGGGGTCATACGAAAGAGGTTCTATTACAGGGATATTCGGTCCTGCTCGGTTAAGAAGAATCCTGCCTATTACGGGTGGGGCCTAAGAAAGATCCCTGGCGGATGGCTTTATAATGTGTCTGGCTCCTGGTCGGTTCAACTGGACATGAAAAATGGCAGAATGTATCGCATCGGGACAGCCGAACCTCAAAAGTTAGAACAGTTTGTCAAAAATCGATTAAGCCTTTTTGGCGGGGACTGAAATCCCAAACACCTTCATGCTGACTTTTCTCATCTAGAAAGCCGAATTGGTCTGCCAACCCCCAAACTTTATCCCTCCGATCTAAGTTTTGCTTGACTTATGGTAAGATCCGATTAAATTTGTCAAGAAATTCCGAAAGGAGTGCCCGTGAAGAGGGATTTTTTGGCTATAACCGATTTCACCACCGAACAGATAAAGCAAACTTTCCAGCTTGCTTTAGATTTGAAATCGAAAAAGTTTGTTCCTTTTCCGTTGAAGGACAAAACGGTAGCTTGTATTTTTCTTAAGCCGTCCCTTCGCACCCGGGTGAGCTTTGAGGTGGGGATAGGTCAATTAGGAGGAAGGTCTCTTTATATCACCGGTGAAGAGATCGGGCTGGGAAAAAGGGAATCGATTTATGATGCGGCCAAAGTCCTTTCCCGATTTGTAGACATGATAATGATTCGAGCATTCGACCATAAAGAGGTGGAAGAGCTGGCTCAACATGCGGAGATCCCGGTGATCAATGGTTTAACCGATCTTCTGCATCCCTGTCAGGTGATGGGGGACCTGTTGACCATTCTGGAGAAAAAGGGGAGGGTGGAGGGTCTTACCATCGCCTTCTTGGGAGACGGGAATAATGTGGCCAATTCATGGCTTAACGCCTCCACCAGGTTTTCCTTTAACCTTCGTATTGGAACCTCCCCAGAGACCAAGCCAGATCAGAGCATCCTTGAGAGAGCCCAAAAGGCTGGCTCAAGCCAGATAAAGCTGAGCTTTGATCCGAAAGAGGCGATAAAGGATGCGGACGTGGTCTATACAGATGTGTGGGCCAGCATGGGACAAAAACATCTCTTCGAGCAAAAGAAGAGGCTTCTCAAAGATTTTCAGGTGAACGGCGATTTATTAAGGCAAGCCAAAGAGGACTGTATAGTGATGCACTGTCTACCAGCGAATCGAGGTGAGGAGATCACCGATGAGGTGATGGATGGACCCCATTCGGTGGTTTTCGATCAAGCAGAAAACAGGCTTCATATCCAGAAGGCAATAATGTTGAAACTGATGAGTTGAGAGAAAAGTTAAGGAGGCTATGTTCTCTCAATCTGCATAGGAAGTCCTTTGCTTAAGATGATGCCTCAAATGTTAAGCAACTTCAAACGTTAAACACTGCATTTGATATCCGAAGGTTCACTTTTTTCTAAATCCTACACTAATTGCAAGAAGGGTTCAAAAAATGGCAAAGATCGTGGAATGTGTTCCCAATTTCAGTGAAGGAAGAAGACCTGAGGTGATCGAAGCCATTCTGGCAGAGATCAAATCAGTGGATGGGGTGTTGCTTTTAGACAAGGAGATGGATAGGGATCACAATCGAGCGGTGATATCCTTTGTTGGAGGTCCGGATGAGGTTAAATCTGCCGCCTTTAAAGCCATGGCCAAAGCCACTCAGATGATTAATATGGAGAAACATAGGGGTGAGCATCCTCGAATGGGGGCAACGGATGTGGTTCCCTTCATTCCCATCTCCGGGGTCACCATGCAAGATTGCGTGGTTTTGGCTGAGCAGTTGGGAAAGGAGGTGGGGGAGAAACTCCAAATTCCCGTTTATCTATACGAATCGGCGGCAAAAAGACCGGATCGGGTTAACTTGGCAGATGTGAGGCGAGGAGAATATGAAGGGATCAAGGCAGAGATAGAGACAAATCCAGACAGAAAGCCGGATTTTGGTCCAGCTAAGATGCATCCGACAGCCGGCGCAGTTGCCATCGGCGCAAGGATGCCTTTGATCGCCTTCAACGTGTATCTGGGAACTCCCTACGTAGGAGTTGCCAAGAAGATCGCTAAATCCATCAGATTCTCCGGTGGAGGCTTGAGATACTGCAAAGCTTTGGGGTTCGAGATCAAAGAAAGGGGTTTGGCTCAGATCTCTATGAATCTGGTCAATTATCGCAAGACCCCCATCTTTCGTGTTTTTGAGATGATAAAAGCCGAGGCGGAAAGATATGGCGTTCCTATCGTATCCAGTGAAATAGTTGGTTTGACCCCTCAGGATGCTCTCTTAGATGTGGCGGACTTTTATCTTCGCCTGGAGAATTTCAAAAAAGATCAGGTCTTGGAGAATAAACTCATGACTTTTGCCGGAGGAGAGAAGGGAGGTTTGGAGGCATTTGTAGATCAGGTGGCTTCATCCTCTCCGGCCCCGGGTGGAGGTAGCGTAGCCGCCGCCTGCGGGGCTCTGGCGGGCGCCCTTTCATCCATGGTTTGCCGGCTAACCATAGGAAAGAAGAGATTTAAAGATGTGACCGACGAGTTAAAAGAGGTTTTGGGAAAAGCAGAGGATGTTCGAAAACGGATGGAGGAGTTCATCGTCAAGGACGCAGGAAGTTTTGATAAGGTGATGGAAGCCATGAAACTTCCCAAATACACCGATGAGGAAAAAAAGAGACGAAATCAGGCGATTCAGGAGGCAACCAAAGGGGCTATATCGGTCCCGCTTCAGGTGATGGAGACCGGATTGGAAGCGCTCAAATTGAGCCAGATTGTGGTTGAAAAAGGAAATCCCAATATGATCTCGGATGCAGGTGTTGCGGCACTTACGGCCAAAACGGCGGTTGAGGGAGCTTACCTAAACGTCAGAATAAATTTGAATTCCATTGAGGACCAGAACTTTGTGATCCTGACCAAACAGAAGGCAGATGCTTTGAAGAAAGAGGCTTTGCTTTTGGCGGAGGAGATTGGGAAAAAGGTGGAGGATAGATTAACTTAAGACCTAATAAAACGCATGCAAAAAAGATGGATAGATCTGCATATCCACACCACTGCCTCTGATAGCTTGCTCACCCCAGAGGAGGTGGTGGAAATTGCCAAGAAATTGGGGCTTTGGGCCATCTCCATCACCGATCACGACGCCATCGATGGATATCTTTCTGCCAAGAAGAGGGCGGAGGACTTAGGAATCGAACTTATCCCAGCAGTGGAACTTTCCGTCACCTATAAGGGCGAAGATTTTCATCTTTTGGGATATTTGATCGAGTGTGAAAATCCCGAATTCTTAAAGAAGATAAATAGCTTTCAGCAGGAGCGGCGAGATCGAGGGGAGAAGATGGTGGAAAAATTAAATGAGATGGGCATAGACCTGAGCATGGATACGGTAAGAAAGATAGTGGGCGAGGGCTCGGTTGGAAGACCTCACTTGGCTGATGCTCTTCTTAAGGAGGAGTTTGTTCATACCTATGAGGAGGCTTTTGCCAGATATTTAGGTTATCATGCTCCAGCTTACGTTCCTAAAAAATTTCTGACTCCTCAGGAAGGAATCGATCTGATCCATCTGGTTCGAGGGGTGGCAGTTTTAGCTCATCCTGGAACCTGTAGATCACAACAGGCCATCTACGATTTTTTATCATTGGGTTTGGATGGAATTGAAGCCTATCATCCCAAACATAATAGAGAGATGGTTCAGCACTACATAAATTTAGCCAAGAAACTGGGTTTAATTTATACCGGTGGTTCGGACTGTCATGGAAAAAGAGGGGGCAAAATTTTAATCGGGACGGTCAAAGTCCCGTATCGTTGCTTGGAGATGTTGCGAAAGGTGAAAGAGGAAAATTATTGAGCAAGCCTTGTCAAAAATTTTCTCCCGGCTTCCCTCTGGAAGAAAGAACGGTTTACTCCAAAGCATTTACTCTGAAGGGAAAAGGGCGTTTAAAAAAGAGAGCTTCGCCTCGAAGAATCCCAAGGCGTCTTTAAGCCCGTTTTTCCAATTTTGAAGGAGAGATATGATGAAAAAAATTCTATTTCTTGTCTTTTTATTTTTTGTCTTTCAAAATGTACAAGCCGAAAGCCAGAAGGTGAGCCAGGCTTACCAAAGTCATCTTATAGAAAGGGTAAGAGAGATTTTTTCAATGAGGGAGCCGAAGCTTGAACATCCCCTCTGTGCCACCCCCATTTTTCTGGAGGTAAAAGCCAATTGGGATAAGCTTTCTACCAGAACCAGAAAGATGCTGAAATCGTATATCGGAAGGCCAACCTTTAATTTTTCGGAGTATACTTACGATACTCCACAGGGTCATTTCAAGATTCACTACACCAGAGAGGGAGACAGCGCGGTTTATCAGCCAGATGTGGATGATAATTTTAACGGTCACCCGGATTGGGTGGATACCGTGGGGATGGTTCTGGAACATGTTTGGGAAAAGGAGATCGATAATTTAGGCTTCAAGCAACCTCCGGATGACGGCTGGTATCCTGATACCGGGAGTAATGGAGGGGATGAGAGGTATGATGTATATTTACTTAATTTGGGATCGGACTTCCTGGGTTACACCCAGGAAGAGCAATTTCTCCCATCACCATCATTTTCTGCCACCAGCTATATCGTCCTTGATAATGACTATGTTGGTTACGGGTCAAGGCACTCAAGGAGGGAGTGGCTGGAGGTTACCTTTGCCCATGAGTTCTTTCATGCCATTCAGATGGGCTATGATGGGACCGAGTATGCGCATGAAGACGAAACTCCCAAATTTTACTGGATGGAGATGTCTGCCGTCTGGATGGAGGAGATGGTGTATGATAATATAAATGATTACCTGGGTTATCTATCTTCTTTTTTCAATCATCCCGAGTGGTCGCTTACGACTTTTAGTTTAGAAAGAATAATGCCGGATAGTGCCTATCATTCCTACGGTTCCTGTGTGTGGCCCTTGTATCTTTCGGAAAGAGTTTATCCTAAGGTTCCAGCAGGATTTGATACCTCCATCATCAAGGAGATTTGGGAGGAGTGTGCCAAGGTTCAAGGGAACAATGCCATTGCCTATCCCAACGGTCCCTCAGCCACCGATATAGCCTTGGAGAGGAGAGGAACCACCTTTGAGGAGGTCTTCAGAGAATTTACCGTATGGAATTATTTCACCGGGGCAAGAGCCCGAACCCAGCTTTTTTACTCCGAAGGTGATCTTTTCCCAGAGATCGAGGTGCAGGCTTCCCACCCACCTCCTGATTATCCCATCTACTTCCCTTCTGGAGCAAATCCTCCCCATGGCTTGGGATCGAACTACATAATCTTTAAGCCCAAAGAGGAGAGGGGAGGGGTAAAACTTTCCTTTTCGCCCGCCAGCGAAGAGTATGATTTCGAACTTTCAGCCATAGGATATAACAAAGAAGTTTACCAACCGGTCAGCCACCAATTTCAGATTAACCACCAAACCGGTTCGGCTGAGACGGATGTTTACGATTGGACCTTCTATAACGAGATAATATTGATTCCCGCTGCGGTTAGTCGAGACGGGAATTCTTATTTTCCATACACATATTCAGCCGAATATGATAGTTCCCTTCACGGAGAACATCCTTTTCCGGAAGGGGACTGGATAGGACAGAATTTTCCCAATCCCTTTATCATAAGAAGCCCTTCAGATTCCACCTATTTCCCATTCATCTTATCTTCTGTCAGCAGAGTTGAAATCAACGTGTTCACGGTTTCAGGAGAGTTGGTTTGGTATTATCCTCCCCCGGAGAAGGAGGATGAGGAATGGACCATTGGGGAATACACCAAACGGGGCAGATGTCCTGGATGGGATGGAAAAAATCAAAAGGGCGAATATGTATCCTCAGGTGTTTATCTCTTCCAGGTGAAGACCAAAAACTCCGCCGTGATCAAAAAGATGGCGGTTATCAAGTGACCTTTCCAGTCAGAAAGCTTGCCTGGATGGGGGTTTTGATCTCCTTAGCCATCGCTTTGAAGCTTCCCCTCCTTTCCGTTCCCAATGTGGAGTTCTTCAGTTTCATAGTCTTTTCCTCTGGATATCTTCTGGGCATGATTGAGGGGATGATTGTAGGGGTGGTCTCTATCTCAATCTATACCACCATCGTCACCCCTTATGGTCTCCCTCCTTTTCCCATTGCAATTGCCCAAATTTTCTCCATGGCTCTGATAGGATTTGCTGGAGGATTGGTGTCTAAATTTGATTTCTGGACCTTAAAAAGCGGTTCCTCGTTCCCATCACTTCTCTCCTTTCTTGTCTTTGGAATCTCTGGTTTGATCCTCACCATCGTCTATGATCTTTTTACCAATCTGGCTGTGGCATTTGTTACGGGTCAGTTCCTGCCGGTGATGATTGCCGCCATTCCTTTTTCACTCATTCACATTCTCTCCAATATCATAATTTATGTGGTCCTCACCCCGCTTCTTTTAAGGATGTCTGAGATTCAGTTTGGGAGAATTCAAAGTTAATAGGGGTCCCAGAGCAAAAAACAGTCTGGGTTTGAAGAGTGAGGCTTTTTGGTGCTTTCGTCTTTCTCCAAGGCAAGCTCAGGATCGCATAAGGTCAAACAAAGACTTTTTGGATCGTCTTGACCTGATCAAGATCCGTCCGGCTTAGAGGAGTGAAACGCATGATGGATGCCAAAAGGATTCTATGTCGGAAAGGGCTATTTGAGAGTTCGCCCTTCTGCCTTTTACGCAATTTCAGGATGGAATCTGGAAACGTTCTTTTTGAAAAAAAGTGCAAATGTTCCTAACTTCTTCTCTTGTCTTCCTCACTTAAAATCAAAATGGTATGAAGAAGTGAGAAATAAAGTCGATAAAAAAATATATCGAAGTTAAAAAGAAAAGCATCGAGCCCACTTAAGACGAATATGCAAAAAATAACATGATGATTTTGAGAAAGATCCTTTTTGGTATTTTAATTCTGCTTCTATTGGGAAAAGTTGCTTTTTCCGAGGAGAAGAGGATTGTCATCGTAAAAAGCAGCAGCTCCCCCTCCTTTCAGTCAGCAACTGACGGCGTCAAAAAACAGATCAAAAAAGGCGACCTCCAGCCGGTGTTCATAGAATATGACCTTTCCTCTGATTTATCAGATGAACAACAATTAATAAGGGGAATAAGAGAGAAGAAACCAGACCTGATCGTGACTGTCGGTTCGAAATCGACCGCCCTTGTCTCCAGGAATATCACCGACATTCCAATAGTTTTCTCCGATGTACTAAATCCGGTATCAAGTGGATTTGTTCGGAGCATGTGGTCGTCAGGAGGCAATCTGACCGGAGCCTCGTTAGATATCCCGGTGAAGATACAGATGGAGAAATTCAAGCTGATCGTTCCGGGAATCAAAAGAATTGGGGTGCTCTTTACCCGGGACTCCCAACCTGTGGTTACGGAAGCCAAGAGGATCTGTGAGGAGATCGGATTGGAATTGGTTCCGGTATCAGTCTCTTCGGAAAAGGAGATACCCGAAGCGATAGAGGACCTGGGTAAAAGGATCGACGGCTTGTGGGCGGTGGCAGATACCCTCATCCTCACTCCCCAATCGACCGAATACCTGCTCCTTTACACCTTACGAAATGGCCTTCCGTTTATGGGACCATTTGCCTCCTTCGTCAAGGCGGGAGCGCTTTTCACTCTGGCTTGGGATGATAAAGATGTGGGCAGACAGTCAGGTGAGTTAGCCTTGAGGGTGCTTAATGGCGAAGATCCCAAGGGGATTCCTATCACCACTCCACGGATGATCTATTTGATTTTGAACCTGAGAACAGCCGAGCAGATCAACTTAAAGATTTCACCTCAGATCGTGAGCGTAGCCAAGGAGGTTTACCAATGAGATTAAGTCTTCCCCAGATGCATTTGAGCCTGAAGACGAAATTCGTTTTGATCATCTCTCTTTTGATATCGGTCACATCGATCATCCTAAGTGTCTTTTTGATCGAAAGACAGAGCTTATTGATCCAGACAGAATTGGAAAAGAGGGGGGAATCGCTGGTTAGAAACCTGGCTCACACCAGCGAATACGGAGTGCTGGTGGAGAGCAAACATCTGCTGGCTAATCTAATGAAGGGGCTTTTTCAGGAGGAGGATGTTGTTTATATCATAATTCAAGATAAGAGGGGAGACATCTTGACCGAGTGGAATCGCGCTGAGGAGTTGCGTCCTTCCTTTCAGGCCCGAAAATTACAGGTGGTAAAGGAGCTCTTTAAAGAGAAGGGTCCAGCCAAAAGATACTTCACCGTGGGGGGAAAGGAGTATTACAACTTCAGCTTTCCCATCAAAACCACCCGGGTGGAAAGATCCAAAGAGGAGGTGGGGCTTCTTCTTGAGATGAAGAAGGGTCTGGTCACCAGAGAGGAAGAAATAGGGACCGCTCAAATAGGGATGTGTCTGGAGCACATGCGTAAGGAAATTTCTGATATGAAAAGAATGGTGGTATTGTTAACCATACTGGCCATAGGTGTGGGGATTTTGTTAACCATCTTTTTGGTCAACATATTCATTAAACCGGTGAAAAGATTGGTTCAAGCCACGGAGAAGGTGGCAGGTGGGGATCTATCCCAGAAGGTTGAGGTGACCACCAGGGATGAAATCGGCACGTTGGCCTCTTCGTTCAATAGAATGATCACCTCACTGGAGGAATCCAGAGCCAGGATTGAGGAATATAATCGAACCTTAGAAAATAAGGTCAAGGAAAGAACCGCAGAACTGGAGGAGGCTTTAAAGACTCTAAAGGAAACTCAATCTCAATTGATTCAGGTAGAAAAGATGGCTGCGGTGGGGCAACTTGCTGCTGGAGTCGCTCACGAGCTGAATAACCCCTTAGGGGGAATTCTGGGATATTCCCAGTTCGCCATAGAAAAGATCAACCAGAAGCCAATCTCCGGATTCAACCAGGAAGATGCCAAAACCATTTTGCAATACCTGAAGGATATAGAGGGACAGACCAAACGGTGTCGTTCCATCATTCAGAACCTTCTGAAATTCAGTCGGGCTTCTCGAAGGGAGGAGTTTGGCCAAACGGACGTGAACTCGGTCCTGAAAGATACCTTTTCGTTCATAAGGCACCCGGTGGAAAAGGGTAAGATTAGACTGGTGGAGAAGTTGGCAGACTCTTTGCCGAAGATCAAGGGACACCCTGGACAGCTTCAGCAGGTCTTCACCAATTTGATCTTGAATGCAGTTCAAGCCATGCCGGAGGGAGGCATTCTGACGGTGGAGAGCAGATTGAGGGAGTATCCTAACGCGGTGGAGATATCTTTCACCGATACGGGGGAGGGAATCCCGGAGGAGAACTTGGACAAAATATTCGAACCCTTTTTCACCACCAAGAAAGTGGGAGAGGGAACCGGATTGGGACTTTCGGTAAGCTACGGCTTAATCAAAAATCATGGAGGGGAGATCAGGGTAAAAAGCAAGAAAAAGCAAGGAACCACCTTTACGGTGATCCTTCCTATCTCAAAGCAACAGATTACTTCGAAACAAAAAGATGAAAGCATCGTGACGATCAACCGATAAAAAGAAAGGGGCGAAGATAAAGTTCGTTTTTGAATTTTGCAAGAACTTATCTGAGGGGAGTCCATGAAGATACTGGTGGCAGATGACGATCCGATCATTCGCAAGCTCCTCTTTGAAGTTTTGACTGCTGACGGACATCAGGTAACCATCACCGAGAATGGAGCCGAAGCCTTAAAACAGGCGCAGATACAGTCCTTTGAGCTTGTCTTTCTGGACGTGCATATGCCAAGGATGAATGGATTAGAAGCTTTAATTGAGATCCGAAAGCTCTATCCCAGGATGATGGTGGCCATGATGGACAGCTATCCTGATCAACTGGTAAGTCAAGCCAAAAAAGAGGGGGCCCTAACCTGTATTCATAAGCCTTTTGACTTAGAGGAGATAAGAAGGGTGATTGACCAGGTTGGAAATTCGAGTCGGGAGGGAAATTAAAAAGTGTTGAGTCAAACTCAATCGGTTAAGATTTTGGTGGTAGATGATGAGGAAATCATGCTAAAGCTCGCCTGTGACGCTTTGCGCAGTCAGGGTCATCAGGTGGCCAGCGCTTCTGGCGCTTTGGAGGCTTTAGATAAGCTGAAGCAGGAGAGGTTCGATTTCATCCTCACCGATATTAAGATGCCGGAGATGGATGGGATGGAATTGATTCAGACAGCCCATCAGATAGATCCCTCCATGGGTGCCATCTTCATGACCGGATATGCCAGCCTAGATACCGCCAAAAAAGCAATCCAGGAGGGGGCCTACGATTACATACTCAAACCTTTCGATCTTCAGGAAATTAGAGACGCGGTGAATCAGGCAATTAAGAAAAGAGAACAAACCTTAAAGAGGGCAAGAACCAATGGGATCAACCAAATCTTTGAGTTGAACCAAAAACTGTATTCTGCCGGCGATAGCGAAAGCTTGCTAAAACTTTGTTTACAATCCGCCTTGATGCAAAGCAGGCTCAAAAAGGGGATGATCTTATACTGGAGACAAGAAAACAACGAGCTCAAGATCTTGCAAGCTAAGGATCCAGAAAAGAATCTCTTTGTGGGGACTACGGCAAAGATAGACCCAGAGCTGTTGGCGGAATGGTCGCAGAAAAAGGAGGTGCTTTTGATCAAAAGCCTGAGGGATTATTCTTTCTTCTCTGACCTAACCAGATTGCTTCCCCGTTCCTCCAGGTTAGATGAGCTTCTCCAGCTGGAGGGTGAAGCGATCCTCATCCCTTTGGTGAAAGCCGAATCCGCCTGTGGAGTCCTAACATTAGTTAAGACGCCTGAGGAGCAGATGCTTCAAGAGGAGGATCTGAAGCTTCTAAGCATTCTGGGAATTCAAACTGCCATCTCTTTGGAAAACATTAGATTGCTGAACAATGCTCAGCAATCATACCGGGAGCTACAGAGCCTTCAGGATCAGATCATCAGCCTGGAAAAGATGGCTATTCGAGGGAGAATCTCAGCCGAGATCGGGCACGAGCTGAATAATTATCTGACCGTCCTTTGGGGCAATTTCGAAATACTAAGCATGAAGATAAGAAAAGCAGAACTGCACTCATTGAACAGGCAACTGGAGACCATCTCTGCCAGCCTTGACAGAATAAAAAGATTTGCCGACGGGCTTATGGATTTTTCTGCCCTGAAGGCAGAAAAAAAGGAATGTGATATAAATGATCTGATTCAAAGGACCCTTCTTTTCATAAAACCTCAGAACATTTTCAAAAACATCTCCTTGGTTACCGAGCTTAAACCCAACCTACCACATCTGGTGGTAGATGCGGGACAGATCCAACAGGTGCTATATAATCTTCTGAACAATGCCGCGGATGCCATGGGAAAAAGAAAGGGCGAAGGAGGAACCATAACCGTGGGCACCGATTATCATCCGGAAAAGGAGTCGGTGGAGATATGGGTTAAGGATACAGGAAAAGGGATGACCAAAGATCAGCTGGAGAAGATCTTTCAAACGGGTTTTACCACCAAGGAATTTGGTCACGGAATGGGACTGTCCATATGCAGGAAGATAGTTGAGGATCATAACGGAACCATTCAAGCCGAAAGTCAATTGAATAAGGGAACGACCTTTAGAGTTAAGTTACCTTTAAAGAGAAAAGATAAGGATACCTCCTCTACTACATCGGAGGGACAAGGACAACTTTGACTTTAAAAATAATGGTGGATGTCAGAAATTGTCAGCTAAAGTTTTTAATCCATAGGTCGATTAAGAATATAACTTGTTCTTATAAATAGAATTCATTAAATAATCTGGGGGGATTCTATAACTCCTTTGGATCTTCTTACTGGTTGGTATAAAACAAATCTTTCAAAAAAGGAGGGCCTAAATTGAATGCTAAAATCAAAGTCTTAAAGGAAAATTTATCAGGCGGAAGGCTATTTTTGGTAGCCTGCCTGTTTATTCTGTTCTTGGCTCAAGCCAGTTGGTCCGGGACTGCCGGAAAGATCGCAGGAGTGGTGAGAGACGCAGAGACGAAACTCCCCCTGCCAGGTGCCAGCATACTGATCAAAGGCACCAGCATCGGAACCTCCGCCGATGAGGATGGAGAATACTTTATCCTCGATGTTCCAGTAGGAACCTATACCGTTGAAGCTACCCTGATAGGGTATCAATCGGTCATCCAAACCCAGGTGACGGTGCTTTTAGATCTGACCACACCTCTGGATTTCGAACTGACCTCTGCACCTATCGAGTTAAAAAAGGGAGTTACGGTGGTGGCAACCCGTCCATTGATTCAAAAGGATTTAACCTCATCCACGGATTTCGTCATCAGAGAACAGCTGGATTATCTTCCCAATGCGGTGGGAATACAGCCGGTGATCTCCAACTTAGCTGGAACGGTAGAGGATGAATATGGTTTACTTCATGTTCGAGGTGGGCGGGAAGCCACGGTGAGCTATTTTCTGGATGACATTTATATCCAGGATCCGTTGGTCGGATATCCTGGAACCCGTGTGCCTCCGGAGGCTCTGGAGGAGCTAAATCTCACCACCGGTGGCTTCACTGCAGAATATGGAGAGGCTCTCTCTGGGGTGGTCAATGCCATCACCCGGGAGGGAGGATCCGTCTTCACCGGTAAGATCAAAGCCTACGACGGATTGATCCACTCCTATAACGTGGAATCTGGCGAATATGAAAAGCTTAGGAGAAATAATAACAACTCTGTGGTTATCAACTTGGGGGGTCCTTTGACCTTCAGACAGAGTGATAAGGCAACCTTCTTTTTCTCCGGAGAGAAGATATGGAATGATGGCTATCTTCCTCATAACAGCAGAGAACTCACCACCGGGACCGGAAAGATAAGCCTGCGCCCCACCAATAATCTTAAGATAGTTTTAAGCGGCAACTACTATACCCGGGATCTGTTGAGATATGTACATAGGGATGTTAACAACATCTCCTATGATTTCAACTTAGATGGGCTGGGAAAGGTTCATAACCGGTCATATAGCTTCGGTGCGAAGTTAACTTATCCTGCTTCTAAGAACACCTTCTACACCGTAAAGGTCAATCACTTCTATACCGACATCAAGTTGGCGCCCGAACATCTTTTTGATCTTTACTGGGACCAATGGCCGGGATACGAGGAAGATTCCAATGGAGTCTACATAGGCACCATCGATGACAATAACTACCTTCCTTCAGAGAAGTATTTTTACACCGGTTTCACCTCTGCTCCAGACTTTTACCCGGTGTATCATTATCGAAGAACTAAATACACCAGTCTGGGTCTGGATGTGGTCAGTCAGGTGGACAAACATAATCAGATCAAATTTGGAGGAGAGTATCGAGCCAACCGCCTGAAATGGGATGATAAACAGTTTTTCAACGTTCGACCTTATGGGGAGAGGTATGAAGTTAATCCTAACTATGCCGCCTTTTATGTTCAGGATAAAATCGAGTTGAGGGATATAATTGTAAATGCAGGCTTGCGTTTGGACTATCTGGATGCGGACATCGACTTCTGGAATGACCCGGTGACCAAGGAGAGGAAGGTTCATACCAGCGCCAAAACCCAGCTGAGCCCACGACTGGGAATCTCCCATCCAATCTCTGATCGAACGGTAGTCCATTTCAGCTACGGATACTATTTTCAAGTTCCGCCCTATCAATACATGTTCACCAATCTTCAGGCAGACCTTTCCACTGGATTTCCTTTGGTGGGAAATCCGGATATGGAGGCGGAAAAAAGCATTGCTTATGAGTTGGGTATAAATCATGCTCTCTCGGACGACATCACCATGAAGGTGACCACTTACTATAAGGATTTAAATCATCTGGCTTCTACCCGCCAGGTGGTTTATCCTGGAGGCTCCTATACTCAATTTGTCAACGCAGATTATGGAACCGCTAAGGGTGTGGATGTGATTATAACAAAAAGGCCCAACCATAAGAACCTTTCCGGAACCATCAACTACTCCTACATGATAGCCAAGGGAAATACCTCCACCCCCTATGAGGGGTATTACGACTACTTTACCCAAGGGACCAATGCTCCGGTATGGCCGGTAAGAGAATATCCTTTGGCTTTCGATCAACGACACACCCTTACCGTAAATTTAGATTACCGGGCTCCCCGAGATTGGAAAAGGAAGTTTGCTGGATTAACCTTGCCCGGTGCATGGGGATTGAACCTCTTGGCCAAGTATGGAAGCGGAATGCCTTATACCAAGACCGACGAACAGGGAAATCGTCTGGGCAGTCTAAACGAAGGGAGGATGCCAGCCACATATCGGGTGGATTTAAAATTCAACAAGGACTTTTATCTGTTCAAGGATAAAGGAATCCATCTTTCCTTCTTCACCGAGGTGGAGAATCTTTTCGACCGAAGAAATATATTGCACGTCTATTCCAACACTGGAAAGCCGGACGATGATGGCTATCATTATGAGTTGACCGTTGATCCAGATGGGGATGGACCTTTTACCGCCGAAGATGTGAATCGATATCATCGACTTTTAGCCAGAGATCCACAAAACTACGATGCTCCCCGGACCATACGGTGGGGAGTTGAGTTCGTTTTTTAACAAATACAGGAGGTAACTAAATGGATAGAAGAAAACTGATACTTTTGGTGGCTCCCCTTTTCCTGATTTTCCTTTCAGGAGAAGCAAGCTCAAAGGAACAAGCCAGCTTGGAGCCTCCCACTCCGATGCAGGATCAGATCATTCATAACAAGGGGAATATCGCCACCACGGTGCAGAACTGGGGACAGATAGGAGGTCAAAGCCATCTGGGAT
>JAOZNS010000026.1 GCA_029933635.1 Candidatus Zixiibacteriota bacterium
ATTATGCGGGTGTGGGCTTAGCTTACCTGAAAGAACACAAAGGTTGGCTTAAAGATTTTGATTTCAAGATAAGCTGGAAAAAAAACGTCTTTTTGTCCAATCAGCCTATCTTTGCCCAGACCTATGAAGAGTTCGACAATTTCATCTATTGGCTCACCTACAGAACAAATTTATTTCTGTCCAAAAAAGCCTTCTGCTTCGGCTTAGGTTACAGCGCCACTCATCGAGGGAGCGAACCACAAAGGGAATTTTTCGGAGGGATCGGCTTATCTCTGCCTGATTTCGCCTCTCTTTTCAGCCAGAGGCTAAAAAAGCCGACCAAATTCCTGGAGATATTTTATCCTAATCTGAGGGTAAAATTCTAATCTTCTTCCCCTTCCATTTTGACCGGCATATAAGCATATAACTTTAGGCAGAATACCTTCTTTCCCTCTCAAATAGAGGAAGAGACCAAAAAAGCTTTATATCTTCTTAAAGTCGCGAAGATAGGATATGAGCCTAAAAGTCAGGAATCTGTTTTTCTGCGCAAAAGAAGCACAGTCAAAAATTCAACCTTTCTGACGTTTTAGCCGATACAAGCTTTGTGATGTACCCGCCAGGATGGCTCAGATTTTTAGCTTGCCGTAGCTTCATTTTGATTAACCATATCTCATTTAAAGGGGGCCTATGAACAGCAAATCCAACATCCAAGACTTCGTTTCCAATTCATCTAAAGATCGGGAATCCAGACCGGGCGAAAAAACAACACCGCTCCCTTACTTTCTTATTTCCCCAGAGACAGACACGCAAGGACCACCCCGCCAGAACAGACCTCACATTTTGGTGGTGGACGATGAGGAATACATCTGCGAAGTTATAAAAGAGATGCTCTCCAGTGAAGAATACCAGATCGAGACCATAACAGATCCAGAGAGGGCTCTGGAGTTCATAAGAACTCAACAGGTGGATCTGGTTCTAACTGATCTGATAATGGGGAAAAAGTCTGGGGTGGATGTGCTTAATCAGACCGTGAAATCTCATCCGGATGGAATTGTTATCCTCATGACCGGACATCCTACCATAGAGAACGCGGTGACGGTCCTAAAATCAGGAGCTTACGACTATCTGGTTAAGCCCTTCTCCATGGACACCTTAAAGGCGGTAATCAAGCGAGGTTTGGAGAAACAAAGGCTTTATAGAGAAAACATAAATTTGAAGGAGACCGTATCCCTCTACAAGATCAGCGAAGCCATGGGGTCCACCATCAAATTGGATTTCCTTCTGAATCTGATTCTGGAGACCGCCATCAAGGAGCTGGAGGCGGACATGGCATCGGTTTTGCTTCTGGACGAAAAAAGCAACCGGCTGATCCCCAAGGCTTCCTTGGGGGTGCCACTGGAGATGAAAAAAAGCGGGCTTCTTAACGGACAGGATAACATCTCCAAATGGGTGATCAAACATGGCAAACCTCGTGTCTGTGATAAAGATCAAATTGGACAGCGTTTTCTTTCTTATAATTTAAGGAAAAACATTAGGTCGGTTGTGATTCATCCTTTGATGGCCAAGGGAAAGGTTATCGGAATTTTAGTTTTGATCAGATGTGAAGGTCAGATTTCCCCCTTCACCACTGGACAGCTTCATTCCCTTTCCATCATCGCCTCCAAGGCGGCTTCTGCTATTGAAAACTCCAGGTTATATGAAGAGCTGAAGGAATCTTATCTACAGACTCTCACCGCTTTAGCCAATGCGGTGGAGGCACGGGACATATATACCCGTGGACATACCGAAAGGGTATGCCAAATGGCACAATCGCTGTGCAGAGAGATGGGATGGGATGAGGAAAAACTATGGGAGGTGAAGATGGGAGGAATCTTGCATGATATCGGAAAGATCGGGGTGCCGGATGCCATATTGAATAAAGCTCAAGCCCTAACCGATGAGGAATTCGAGGTGATGAAGAAACATCCCCTCTCTGGGGCGAAGATACTAGAGGATATCAGTTTCTTGGCTCCTGCCATCCCCTACGTTTTATACCATCACGAGAGATTCGATGGAAAAGGGTACCCCTTTGGATTGCGAAACGATCAGATACCTATTCAGGGACGTTTGATGGCGGTGGTGGACACCTTCGACGCCATGACCAGCGATCGACCATACAGAAAGGCAAAAAGCTTAAAGATGGCTTTAAAGGAAATTGAGGAGTGTGCTGGCACTCAATTCGATCCCCAGATCGCTCGCCTGTTTTTGAATGCCTGGGAGAAGGGAAGAATCAACAAAAGAAAATTGCAAGTTAAAAAAAATCACAAGTTTTGAACCCTTGAGTCTTAAAAAAATAAACCTGCGCCCGGCATCCCAAAAATCACCTTTAGAAGTTGTTCTGTTTTCGTCAAATATGACAAAGACCGACTTTCGTATATTGAATTAAGTCTCAATGATTTCTTCTGCCATCTGGTCAAAACGGAAGGCGTCTTGGTTCGCTTCTGAAAATTTTTTAACAAGTTTGCCAAATTTTTTGTTGACAGAGGCGGAAGAAATGATATATTAAGTCACTCGGTCTTTCAGATCATTTAAGAAATTACAAAAATCCTCCATCAATTCATGCCTCCTCAATGAGTGAGTGGTCGTGGATCAGCCGGCAGGAAATAAGGGCATAGCCTATAGCAGTTCAAAATAGTTAGAAATCAAAAAAAGGAGTTGTGATGAAAAAAACTGTTGAGAAGGTGGACTACGATATCAGCGGATTACGGGCAGTCGAAACGTTCCCTATAGTGGACGGACTACGTTTCCCTCTGGTGGGACAGACGGCGTTAATTACTTCAGTGAATAAAGAGAAGATTCCTAGCTTAGGAGTCAAAAGTTCGATCTCCATCTTCTCCTCTCGTCCGGCAGTGGTTGGCTTTGGCTGTAATACCAGCCATCTCACTGCTAAAAATATTCTCTCCACCGGGGAGTTCAT
The DNA here is from genome assembly GCA_029933635.1 of Candidatus Zixiibacteriota bacterium. GTDB lineage: Bacteria > Zixibacteria > MSB-5A5 > MSB-5A5 > SM1-73 > SM23-73-3. Next base: position 2,936 of record JAOZNS010000026.1, read on the forward strand.
CATCAACGTTCCTGGCACGGAGTTAGCCAAAAAGATTTGGAAAATAACGGAGATCGAACCAACCGGAGAGAAGGAGATAAAAAAGGCTGGGTTAACCCCGGTGAAGTCAGCCAAGCTCTCCACTCCTCGTATCGCAGAGTGCAAAGCTCATCTGGAATGTTCATTGGATTGGACCAAAAAATACGGCGAGGAGATGGTGATATTCGGACGGGTGCTTCTGGCCTCTGTGGATAAGAAGGTGGTGGAGGCAGACGTTCTGGAAAGATATAAGCATCTGAAGCTGTTCGCTCAGTTGGATAACGGACTTTATGGGGTAATCAAGGAGGCGAAGAAGCTTTCTTCTTGAGCAAATTCTTACCCAAACCAATCCCAGCACAGGTTTGCGATAAAAGAATTACGATGAAGAGACGGATATTCTCTTCTGTGTCCACAGAAAATGTAAGTTGTTACATTCTACCCCTTTTTCAAACCCTTATAGTTCTTTATTGATCATTCACCCTTAGGACCACGGAAATTGGAGCCTCGCCTTGTTAAAGAAGTTTTAGCTTAAAACAAAGTCTGACATTTTAATAAATGCTTACAAATCTGCTTTTATCATAGAGATCAATCGATGTTCTGGGATTGCTTATCTGGGGCAAGATCTCTTGGGTATAATTTCCTCAGATACCAAGGGGGTTAATCAGAAAGGACTCTTCAGAATTTTCCGCAGGATTCAAATGAAGAGGAACAGATATTCTAATTATCCCCACAATTTAACACGGTTTTAAAAGCCTGCACGAGATGATTTCGGGTGGGGGCAAGTCTTCAGATTAGCCCTTTTGATCTGGTCAGTTGACTCAAATGAGGTGGAGCTAAAGCTTCACCCCTATACCTTCACTTTTTTATTTTCTCCTATCAATAACTTACAAAAGGAGCTGTTGCCCAACTCCATTGGCAGGGTTAAATGCCCGGCCCCATGGTTGTTAAGTTGTTGTCTCCAATAGGGGCGGGAATTCATTCGGCCCAACAATCAGACTTCGGCAACAGCCCCAAAATTTCTTAAAACTATTTGAGAAGGACCCTTAAGAAGGTCAACTTTGTGAGTGGAAATATCTATAGATATTATGAGCTACCTTTTCATTTATATCCTTAATCTGTAACAGCTTTTTTAAACTCGCTTCTTTGATTTTCTCGACTGAGCCTAAATGTTTAAGCAAAGCTTCTCTCCTTTTTGCTCCCACGCCTGGAATTTTATCCAGCTCAGATCTTATGGTTCTTTTCTTCCTCAACTTTCTGTGATACTCGACCGCAAAGCGATGAGCCTCATCCCTTATTTTCTGAAGGAGCTTTAACGAAGCAGAACCTTTGGGAATCATCAAAGGATCAGACCTCTGAGGCAAAAAAACCTCATCCAATCTTTTAGCCAAAGCAACCACGTTCTGATTTTTGATTCCCAGGCTGTTTAAGGCTTGAACCGCAACGGAGAGTTGTCCTTTCCCACCATCGATCAACACCAAGTCTGGATATTCCTGCTTCTCTTCGGTCAAACGGATGAAGTATCGGCTTACCACCTCTGCCATCATAGCAAAATCGTCCTGTCCTTCGACAGTTTTGATCTTAAACCGGCGATATCGACTTTTCTGGGGACGCCCGTCCTGAAAGAAAACTAACGAGCCCACCGCATCTTGAGGACCCAAATTAGATATATCGAATGCGGCGATCTTTCGGGGTAGCACGGACAGATACAGGTCTTTTTCCAGTGCTTTGATCACCTGAGGAACTTTCTTTTTGGCCTCAGCTCTTTGCAACAAAAGCTCATTTAATGAAAGCCTGGCATTATAGTTGGCCATCTCTAAAAGTTTGAATTTTTCCCCTCTCTGAGGAATGATGATCTTTACCTTTCCCTCCCTTTTTGAAGAGAGCCAACTCTGAATCATATCCTGATCATCCATCTGGGTTGGAAGAATTATCTCCGGGGGCACCACCACCGAATGCATATAGTATTGTCTAAGGAAGGTGGACAAAATTTCCTGGTCAGTGCTTTCTTTAAAACCTGCGAGATGAAAATTCTGCCTGCCGATTAAGACCCCCTCTCTTATCTGTAAAGCCACCACCGAGATGTCCTTTTTCTCTCGAGCGAAGGCGATGATATCCCGATCCACCTGCTCCACATCCGCCACCTTCTGTTTTTCCATCACGCTTTCCAATGCTCGAATCTGATCCCGGATCAAAGCCGCATTCTCGAACTCCTCCTTAGATGCATATTCGTTCATTCTATCCTTTAGGAGCTGGAGCAAAAGATTGTTCTTGCCGGAAAGAAAGAACAAAACGTTTTTTACAATCTCTTGGTACTCCTTTTGCGAAACTTTTCCCTCACAAGGTCCCAGGCATCTTTTGATATGATAATCTAAACACAATTTGATCTTTCTGGTGGAAGGAAGCGCATAGTTACAGCTTCGAATGGGAAAGACCCTTCTGAGAATTCTCAGGGTCTGCCTCATGGCTTTGACGTTGGTATAGGGACCGAAGTATTTGGCCTTATCCTTTTTCACCCTCCTTACCACCAAAACCCGGGGAAAGCTTTCATTGGTTACCTTCAGATATGGGTATCTTTTATCATCCTTTAGATTCACATTATATCGGGGCTTGTATTCTTTGATCAGATTAGCCTCCAGAATCAATGCCTCCATCTCCGAGTCGGTGACCAAATAATCGAAGTCCGATATCTTCGATATCAGGGCAGATATTCTGGGGTGATAGGGAGGGCTGTCGTGGAAATAAGCCCTCACTCTGTTTCGCAGGGATTTAGCTTTTCCCACATAGATTATCCTGCCCGAGCCATCCTTCATCAAATAGACCCCGGGCTTGGTGGGGAGGTTTTCAAGTTTGTTGCTTAATTCCATAAGATCCGGTATTATCCTTCTTGGGTCGGGCGTCTTTGCCGACCGCTTTGCCATTTTTTAGAGAATTCTTAAATGAGTTAATCCATGGGAAACTACTTAAGGAATCACCCTTCTGGCACCTCTATATCTTTTCTTATAATATCTTTCATCAAGAGATGATACGATCACTCCAAAACCCTTCATGGAGTGCACAAATTTGCCATCTTTTGTGTATATCCCCACATGAGATACGGAAAACCAGCCGTCTGAAAAGAATACCAGATCTCCATAGACCAAATCCTCTTTATCCACTTTCTTTACCAGCTGGTAAAGTTTTTTAGTGCTTTGCGGGAGGGTGAAACCAGCATATTCTCTATACACTTCTACCACTAGACCCGAGCAATCGATCCCTGCCCTGCTTGTCCCTCCCAACTTATAAGGGGTTCCCAGAAAGGAGTTGATTATCCTCCCCATCTTTGCTTGGTCTATTTTGCTTTTACTTTTTCTTCGGAGTGGAAAAGCTTTGTCACTTTCCTCCGTTCCTTTTGGACCAACAACCTGCCTTTCCTCTTTCCTGACCGTTTCTGAGGTATATCGAGGATAGGAAGCACAAGCGAAGAAAATCAAGCCACCTAACAACACCGTTGCAAAGATTTTTTTTGGCATCTTTCACCCCCATTGATCTGTTTCAACACTCTTTCACCACAAGGGAAAATTCGGCATCTCCTGTTCTAACAAGACGAAGAGACTAATCATGAAAAAAACAGCTTTTCAGATCCTCTCCGAAGCAATTTTGGCTTATAACACCTTGATCACAATCATGGTCAAATCATCCGCCTGAGGTAAATCACCGGTGAAATCTTTAATCGCCTGGTAGATGTTCTTCAGAATCTGATGGGCATCTGACTTTTGCGACTCATCAATTATCTGTTTTAGCCTTCTGGTTCCGAATTCCTCCTCCTTCTCATTCTTAGCCTCTGTCACCCCGTCAGTGTAGAAGACTAAAATGTCACCAGGATTAAGGCTCAAGGCTCTCTCCTCATATTTTGAATTCTCAAACATCCCCAAAGCTATTCCACCCTCGATAAGATATTCCATCTTTCCAGTGGCGCATCTTAAGATGGGAGCGTTATGTCCGGCGTTGACAAAAGTGAATATCTTGTTCTTTGTATCCAGAACTCCATAGACCGCGGAGACATAGATATCTGAAGCTGTGCTTTCGAAAAGAAGGTTGTTAACCTTGAACATGATGCTTCGGATGGCATAGTTGTTCCTTATCTCGGCTATCAGGCTGGCTCGGAAGGAAGCCATGATCAAAGCCGCGGGTATCCCCTTTCCAGAGACGTCACCGATGGCAATACCCAATTGATTCTCAATTATGGGGATGAAATCATAATAATCTCCTCCCACCGTCTCTGAAGGAATATTTACACCGGAGATGTCGAAGCCTGGAAGCTGAGGTTTCTTGCGGGGCAAAAAGCTTTGCTGAATCCTCTTGGCGATGGCAAGCTCCTCCTCCAATTTTCTTTTCTCTAAAATCTCCTCATGCTGGCGTGCTCTCTCCAAGGAAATAGCAGCCAGACTGGCAAAAGCCTCCAGAAGATATAAGTCTTCCTCATCGTAGGCATTCAGCTCATCGCTCTCCAGACTGAAGACTCCAATTATCCTCTTTTGGGATACCATGGGCACCACGATGCCGGATTTAGACTCCACCCTGGCTTCGATATATCGCGGATCCTCCTTTACGTTAGAAACGATCAAACTCTTCTGAGTCTCTGCCACCCAGCCGGCCAATCCCTGTCCTATCTTAAGCTGTAGATCCGGCTCCAGCGCAGGATCAAATCCTCTGGCTTTGATATGCTCGATCTCCTGTTTCTTCTTATCAATCAGAAAGATCGCTGCCGCATCATATTTGACCACCTTCACAAGACAATCCAAGATCAGCTCCAGAAGCTGGTTCAGATTTAAAGTTGAGCTTAACGACTTCTCCACCTCCAGCAAAGCTTCGGTCTCCAGGGTCTTCTTCTTCAATTTGCTGAAAAGATAGGAGTTGTCCAGAGCTATTGCCATTTGATCGGCTAAGGAGGAAAAAAACTCCAAATCCTTTTGATCGAACTTCTTCCCGTTCAGCTTATTCAAAGCGCTCACCGCCCCGATCGACCTTCCTCTTCTCAAAAGAGGAACGCAGATCAAAGAATCTATGGAAAATCCTATCTGTTCTTCCAACTCAGGGGTATAGCGAGGATCCTGTTTGGGCTGGTTGGAGATCACCGACTCACCCTGCTGGGCCACCCATCCAAAAATTCCCCCTCCCAGCTCAAGCTCTGTTTCTTTTCTCCCTTCACCCCTCCTATTTGGGAAGATGTGAAGCCTCATCTTTTTCTTCTTCTGGTCAACTAACAAAAGTAAGCTGGCCTGGGCTTCCATGGTCCGGGCAGAAAGTTTCAAGATCACATCCAGAAGCTGGTTTAGATCTAAAGTGGAATTCAAAATTTTGGATGTCTCTGCGAAAAGTCGATTTTTGTCCTTCAGCATAAAAGACTCTATCATCCTTTTCTCCTTAGTTAACCTGAAATGAACATATCAGATACGTAACCTTGGGTCAACATGTTTTTATTAAAAGGATTTTTAGGGCGTCATCCCAGCTCGATAATCGAACAAACTGGCAGATTATTTCTCTTGTGATTAACAGATGCCATTTTTAAACCCTGGAGCAAAAGAGAGAGCACTGATCGAGAAAAGGGTTATTCTCAAACAATGTGAGAATTTTTTGTAAGTTGTTGAGAGGAGAAAATAAAAAAGTGAAGGTATAGGGGTGAAGCTTTAGCTCCACCTCATTTGAGTCAACTGACCAGATCAAAAGGGCTAATCTGAAGACTTGCCCCCACCCGAAATCATCTCGTGCAGGCTTTTAAAACCGTGTTAAATTGTGGGGATAATTAGAATATCTGTTCCTCTTCATTTGAATCCTGCGGAAAATTCTGAAGAGCCAAAAAAACCACAGGCTTTTTAAAACCTGCGGTTTTTAGTCTAAAACATCTAAGCCAAAGGGGCGAAAATTTATTTAACAAATCCACTTCTTCTATTCCGGTTTGGTTCCTTTTAAATCTGCTTTTTCTATTCCTTCGCCCTCCTTAACTTCCTGTTTTATCTCTTCAGTCCTTTCTTCTTTAACCTCTGCTGTGTTAACTTCTACCTTTTCCTTCTCCTTTTCTTGAGGTTTTGCTTCTTTTACCTTCTCTGACTTGGCTTTCTTTTCCTCTTTTTTCTTCTTTCCTTTCTTCTCTTCCTTGGGGGGTCTCTCCATCAGAAGCTCCACCACTGATAGCGGTGCACCATCTCCCTTTCTGGGACCGAGTTTGACCACCCTGGTGTAGCCACCTTCCCTGTTCTGAAATTTTGGGGCTATCTCATCAAATATCTTTTTAACCAGCTTTCTATCTCTGATTACATCATACACCTGGCGATGCGCATGGAGGTCTCCCCTTTTGGCTAAGGTTATCAACTTTTCAGCTAACTTTTTGACCTCCTTGGCCTTGGCTTCTGTGGTTTTGATCATTCGATAAACAAACAGAGAAGCCGCCATGTTTGCCAGCATCGCCTTTCTGTGACTTCTGGTTCTGCCTAATTTCTTTACCCTCTTACCATGTCTCATTGGAATAAATCCAGCCTTTCATCTATTTGATTCAATACTAATTAACAGGTTGGGTGATTAATTTCATCTTAATCGATTACAAAGATCTGAATATTCAAAAACCCGCCATGCAAATTTAATCTTTACTGAATAGAACTTCTAATTCCTCACCGAACGTTAAACTTGACCATGCTGACTCTGTCCACCCATACCTTACCTTCTCATTTACCTTTCTCCGGCTCCTTGTATTTGGAGATGTCCATGCCAAAACTAAGTCCCAGCTCGCTTAAGATGGTGCTCAGTTCGGTCAATGATTTTCTTCCGAAGTTGCGATATTTCAGCATCTCCGCCTCGGTCTTCTGCACCAAATCCTCCAGCGTCTGAATGTTAGCCGCTCTTAAGCAATTGGACGATCTGACCGAAAGCTCCAGCTCATCCACCCTGGTCTTCAATAGATTGCGAATCCTTAAAGTCTCCTCATCCACCTCCTCCTCTTCGGCCATCTCAATCTCCTCCTCCAGCTTGATGAAAAGCTGGAAGTGATCCTTCAATATCTTGGAGGCGAAACAGAGCGCATCCTCCGGAGTCAAGCTTCCATCGGTCCAGATCTCCATAATTAAACGGTCATAGTCTGTGCGGTGTCCCACCCTGGTGTTCTCTACGGTGAAGTTTACCTTCTGAACCGGCGAAAACATGGAATCTAAAAAGATGGTTCCCACTGGAGCATCGGCCCTTTTGTTCTGTTCAGCCGAAACATAGCTTCTTCCTACTCCGACGTCTATCTCCATTCTGAATTTGGTATCTTCTGTTATCTTCACCATATGCAGTTCCGGATTTAAAATCTCGATTTCTCCGTTGGTCTGTATGTCCTTGGCAGAGAAACTGCCCTTCTTGTTGGTCTCCAAAACTAAGGTCTTGGGCTCATCACCATTAAGCTTCAGCCTCAGCCTCTTTACATTCAGCACGATTTCGGTGACATCCTCATATACGCCTGGTATGGTGGAGAATTCGTGCAAGACGCCATCGATGCGCAAAGCCACAGGCGCCACTCCCTGAATAGAAGACAGAAGCGTCCGGCGCAGGGCGTTTCCCAAGGTGATCCCAAATCCTCGCTCCAGCGGCTCCACGATAAATTTAGTATACTTATCGGTCAGGGTAGATTCTTCCATCTTAATATCTTTGGGCATTTGCAAACTCTTCCATTTCATCCCTTAATTCCTCCTTTCAAGGAGAGAAAACCTCAAAGAACCTTTCCACCGGGGATCACTTTTTCTTCTTACCAATTCCTTCCACAAATTTTTAAAGAGGTCACTTGGAATAAAGTTCCACTATCAATTGTTCTTGAACCAGAAGAGGAATATCCGTCCTTTTGGGATACTCCAGAAGCTCACCCTGAAGCCGAGCTTTATCTAACCGGAGATAGGGGAGGTCAGCGGTGCGTCCTTCTCTTAAGGCTTGATGGATTAAATCCAAATTCTTGCTCTTCTCCCGCACGGAGATGATATCTCCAGGTTTTACCTGATAGGAGGGGATGTTGACCACCCTGTCATTAACCAGAAAATGTCGATGAAGCACCAGCTGACGAGCAGCCTTTCTGGAGGGAGCAAAACCCAGCCTATATGTCAGATTATCCAGCCGGCATTCTAACATCCTTAAAAGGTTCTCACCAGTTATGCCCTTCTGTCTTGCAGCTCGCTGAAAATAGTTTCTGAACTGGCGTTCCATGATTCCATAGATTCGGCGCACCTTCTGCTTTTCCCTGAGCCTCAAAGCATACTCCGATCCCTTTCTTCTGGTCGTTCGTCCATGCTCACCCGGGGAGTAAGCTCTTCGTTCGAAGGCACACTTATCACCAAAACAGCGACTCCCCTTCAAATAGAGCTTCTCTCCCTCACGTCTGCAAAGCTTACAATTTGCTTCGGTGTATCTGGCCATTTATTCTCCAACTGGTGTTTAACGGTTAAATCGATCTTTGATCAGCGGGTATTTCACCTCTCCATCTAAAAGCCTTAGCTTTTCTACACTCTTCTTCTCTTAGGAGGACGGCAACCATTGTGTGGTATGGGTGTAACGTCTCTGATGGCGGTGATTTCCAGACCTGCCGCCTGCAGGGATCTGATGGCGGCTTCCCTTCCCGATCCAGGACCTTTCACCCACACCTCCGCCTTTTTCACCCCTCTCTCCAAAGCTTCCTTAGCTGCCGCCTGAGCAGCCAGCTGAGCCGCAAAGGGGGTGCTTTTTTTTGATCCTTTGAAGCCCAGCTTACCACCGGTAGACCAACAGATCAAATTCCCCTTGGGGTCGGTGATGCTGACAATGGTGTTGTTGAAGGTTGCCTGGATATGAGCTATTGCGTTGGTGCTAACCACGCCCCGTCTCTTTTTAGCCTTCTTAGCCTCCGCCAATTTGTTCCTCCTTTAAAGCCTGGGAGTTTATCAAGACATCATCATAGAATTGAACCTGAAAAGTCCAAGGTTATATGAAGACGTTTTAGTCAATTTATTTTCCCCTTTTTGCTCCCACGGTCTTTTTGGGTCCCTTTCTGGTGCGGGCATTGGTCTTGGTCCTTTGCCCTCTAACCGGCAATCCTCTTCGGTGTCTTAAACCTCGATAGGATCCGATGTCGATTAACCTTTTGATGTTCATGGCCACCTCTCCCCGCAAAGCACCCTCCACCTTGTATTCCGATTCTATCACCGAACGCAGTTTGGTTATATCCTCCTCGGTTAGCTTGTGCACCCGGGTATCGGGGTTAACTCCGGTGGCTTTAAGAATTTTTCGGGAGGAGGATAAACCTATCCCATAAATGTAAGTTAAACCTATTTCTATCCTTTTGTCTTTGGGCAAATCCACTCCCGCAATTCTGGCCAACTTTCACCTCCACTGTTTTATCCCTGTCTCTGTTTGTGGCGGGGATTTTTGCAGATGACCCGCAATATCCCCTTCCTTTTCACGATCTTACATTTCTCACAACGAACCTTTATGGACGATCGAACCTTCATCTTTTTTCCCCGGTCAATCTGTTAACTTCTTTCTTGATTGAGTCTGGAGCTTTCGATCTTGGCTACTATGAGTATACCTAGAAGCAGATCTTTCAGATTACTTATATCGGTAGATTATTCGCCCTCGGTTCAAATCATAGGGAGAAAGTTCCACCGTGACCTTATCTCCGGGAAGTATGCGAATGAAATGCATTCTCATCTTGCCGGAAACGTGGGCTAGCACCTGATGACCATTATCCAGCTCCACCCGGAATAATGCATTGGGCAACGGCTCAATAACCTTTCCTTCTACCTGAATGGTCTCCTCTTTTGGCACCTATTCCACCTGCCTTGGTTAATCAAAACTATTCACGGTTAAAACCTCAGCACCATTTTCCGTCACTGCCACCGTATGCTCAAAATGAGCGGAAAGAGAACCATCACGAGTGACGATGGTCCAATGGTCCTCCTTTGTCTCTATCTCATAAGACCCCATATTCACCATGGGTTCTATTGCCAGCACCATTCCCTTTTTCAACATCACACCCTGAGCCGGGGGGCCAAAATTGGGGATCTGCGGTTCCTCATGCATCCTTTTCCCGATCCCATGACCTACCAAATCCCTCACCACCGAAAAACCATTCTTCTCCACAAAGGACTGGATGGCATGAGATATATCTGAAAGATACCTTCCCTCTCTAACAAAAGCAAGGGCATTTTCCAGGGCTTGTCGAGTAACTGTTATCAGTTCTTGTGCCTCCCAAGATATCTCTCCTGCTGGATAGGTGCAAGCCCCGTCCGCATAGTAACCATCCTTTAAAACTCCTATATCCACCGACACTATATCACCTTCCTGGATGATTCTCTCTCCGGGAATCCCATGAACCACCTCTTCATTAATGGAGATGCAGACCGAGGAAGGAAATCCTCTGTATCCCTTAAACGCTGGGTAGGCTCCTTGGTCTTTAATAAAATGTTCAGCCAGCCGTTCCAGTTCTTTGGTCTTCATCCCCGGACGTATGTTTTTACCCAGCAACTTCAAGGTTTCTGCCACTATCCTTCCGTTTCTTCTTATTATTTGAATCTCCCTTTCGGTTTTCAACTCTATCATCGCTAAAACGTCAACTTCTGAGTTCGCAGGTTACGTTAGATTAAGCTTCAAGCACCTCTAAGATTTCTTTTAGCACCATATCCGGGCTATTCTCTGTATTTATTCGAAGCAATTTGCCCTGATGGTTGTAGTATTCTTCGATGGGAAGGGTCTGTTCTCCATATACTTTCAATCTGTTATAAATCACCTCTTCATTATCGTCTTTTCTTTGAAAAAGTTTTCCACCACAGAGGTCACATACATTTTCTTTTCGAGGGGGCTTGGTATAAAGGTTGAAATCTGCCCCGCATCTCGAGCAGATTCGCCTCCCCCCTAATCTTTTTAGAGCACACTTCTCAGAGACCTCGAACTTGACAGCAAAATCTATCCTTTTGTTTGAGCGAGAAAGGAACTGATCTAACTGTTGGGCCTGAGGTATGGTGCGAGGAAACCCATCCAGTATGAAGCCATGCTCACAATCTGGCTCATCCATTCTTTGCTCCATCAATTTAATCATGACCACGTCTGGAACCAACTCGCCTTTCTCCATAAAAGGTGCGGCCATTTTGCCCAACCGGCTATCTTTCTTCACCTCCTCCCTCAGAATATCTCCTGGTGAAATGTGAGGCACACCCAGCTCAGATGATAGGAGCTGAGCTAAGGTTCCCTTTCCCGATCCGGGTGCTCCCAAAAGTATTAGATTCATCCTTAACTCTTTTACATTCTTCCTCTGATTCTTCCTTTCTTCATGAAACCATCGTAGTGTCGCATCAAAAGATGGGATTCGATCTGCTGAAGCGTATCCAAAGCCACCCCCACCACGATAAGAAGACCAGTCCCTCCGAAATAAAACTGGACGTTCATCCCCCTCATCAAAAAGTAGGGAAGGATGGCGATCATGGCAAAGAAGATCGCTCCCGGCAGGGTTATCCGAGTTAGGACCTTATCGATATATTCGCTGGTTCTTTTGCCCGGCCTGATTCCGGGAATGAAGCCACCATACTTTCTCATGTTATCTGCAAGATCCACCGGGTTGAACACGATGGCGGTATAGAAATAGGCAAAGAATATGATTAAAAGCCCATAAATAATTGAATATAGCGCTGTCCCGGGCTGAAACCAGGAGGAGAAGTTCTGCATAAACTCATTGTTGGGAAAGAAGGAAGAGAGGGTGCTTGGAGCAAACATGATCGACTGGGCAAAGATTATGGGAATTATCCCCGCCGTGTTTACCGACAGAGGTATGTGAGTTGACTGACCTCCATACATCTTTCTCCCGATCACCCTTTTGGCATATTGCACCGGTATCTTTCTTTGTGCCCGGGTCACCAAAACGATAGATGCCACCACCGCCACCATCAATCCGATTAGGAAAGCCTCGGAGAAGAAGTTACGTTGTCCTAAGGAGAACATTCGCACCTCATCTATCACACTTCCCGGCAGACGAGCGATGATTCCGATCATGATGATCAAGGAGATACCATTCCCGATTCCCCTTTCGGTGATCTGTTCACCTAACCACATGATGAAGATGGTTCCGCAGGTAAAGGTGATCATGGTCAAAAGTTTAAAGCCCATGCCGGGATGAGGAACCACATATACTCCCGGAGAAGGCTGAAGGCTCTCTAAGAAGACTGCGGTTCCCAAAGCCTGCATGGCGGAGATCAAAACCGTGCCGTAGCGAGTGTATTGGGTGATCTTCCTCCTTCCCTCCTCTCCTTCCTTCTGTAGCTTCTGAAAGTAAGGTATGACCGCGCCCAGAAGCTGAATGATGATGGAGGCAGAGATGTAGGGCATTATCCCCAAGGAGAAGATGGTAGCCTTGCGAAATGCTCCTCCCACGAACATATCATACAAGCCGAAAAGGGAACCTTTCATCCCTCGGAAGAACTCTCCCAAAGCTTGAGCGTCGATGCCGGGAGTGGGCACATGCCCCCCCAATCGATAGACCACCAAGATGACCAGAGTAAAAAGAATCCTTTTTCTTAGCTCTGGAATTTTGAAGATGCTCTGGATGGTCTCTATCATCCTATCACCTCAATCTTACCGCCAGCGGCCTCGATCTTTTCTTGGGCTTTTTTGCTGAAAGCATTGGCCTGAACCGTCATCGCTTTTGTGATCTCTCCACAGGCCAGCACCTTAACCGGAAGCTTTGTCTTCTTTATCAATCCCTTTTCCTTCATTAACCGGGGAGAGATCACCTCCTTTTCGTCCATTCTGGATAAGTCGGAAAGGTTCACCACCTGAAATTCCTTTTTAAAGATGTTGGTAAACCCCCTTTTGGGCACCCTTCTCTGAAAAGGCATCTGCCCCCCCTCAAACCATGGTCTCCTTTTGGCTCCAGCCCGAGAGAGCTGTCCTTTGTGTCCTCGGGTGGAGGTCTTTCCGTGTCCCGATCCTGGTCCTCGACCAACCCTCTTCCGCTTTTTGGTGGCACCGGAAGTGGAACTGAGATTTCCGATCATTATCTTTCCCTTTTTTCTAACTGGCCTCATCCAACTACACCTCTTCCACTTTGAGCAGATGTCTCACCTTATCAATCATCCCTCGTATTTGAGGTGTATCTTTCTGCACCACGGTCTGATAAAGCCTCTTTAGTCCCAAAGCCCTTATTATCTGTCTTTGTTTCTTTTTGTACCCTATGGTACTTTTTATCTGGGTAATCTTTAACTTTTCAGCCAATTTAACCGGTCCTGTGTAAAAACTGATCTTAAAATTCCAGCCCTAAAATTTCCCGAGGCAAAGAATCCTCAATCCGTACTTTCAAATCTTTTCCAAATCCTTCCTTTGGGCTCTCCCATGAGCTTTCTCATCTCCCATCAATCGAGCCTTTTCCTTAAGTTGTTTTAAGTTTAAAAGACCATTGAGGGTAGCTTTAACCACGTTATGGGGATTGGAGGAGCCCAATGATTTGCTTAGCACGTCCTGAATCCCGGCAGCTTCCAAAACTGCCCGCACGGGACCACCTGCGATGACGCCAGTTCCAGGGGAGGCTGGTTTCAAAAGAACTTTGGCCGCCCCAAATCTTCCTATCACCGGATGAGGAATTGTTCCATCCACCAGAGGAACTTGTATCATGTTCTTCTTAGCCGCCTCGGTCCCTTTGGTGATAGCAATGGAAACCTCGCCAGCTTTTCCCAAGCCGATTCCCACCTTCCCGTTTCTATCCCCCACGGAGACCAGTGCAGTAAAGGAGAATCGCCTTCCACCCTTGACCACCTTAGCCACCCGATTGATGTAGATCACCTTTTCCGTAAACTCTAAAGGTCGTTCCTCTTCAAATCTTGCCAAAAATCACCTCTTTTTTAAGAACGTTTCATTTCGCTCTTGCCATATAGTATCAGTATCAAAACCGAAAGTTTTTTCACCGGGACATTATAAAGCTTCTGAATCCGGTTAGAACCCCAAACCACCTTCCCTTGCTCCTTCAGCTAAGGATTTGACCCTTCCATGATAAGGATACTTGTTCCGATCGAACACCACCGAGGTTATTCCCTTCTCTTTTGCCCTCTTAGCCAGTAGGAGCCCCACCTTTTTGCTCACCGCTTTTTTACTCTCTCCAGGTTTTACCTGAGCCCTTACCTCCGGGGTGAGACTGGATGCGGAAGTTAGGGTTCTGCCGCTCAGATCATCCACCAATTGAGCATATACCTGTCTTAAGCTCTTATATACACACAACCTGGGTCTTTCCGGGCGACCAAATATCTTCTTTCTTATCCTCCTTCGTCGCCGGATTGCCTTCGCTTTTTTTACTTTTTCTTCTCTAAGCATAGCTCCTACTGTTTCTTGCCAGTCTTAAATCTTAAAAAATCTTATGTGGCAGTCTTGCCCGCTTTCTTTCGCACAAGTTCTCCTACATACCTGATGCCTTTTCCCTTATAGGGCTCAGGAGGACGGACGGATCTGATTTTCGCTGCCACCTCTCCTACCAGCTGTTTGTCAGTCCCCGAAACATTTATCTTGTTGGGTCCGTCCAGTTCAATTTTGATTCCTTCCGGTGGAGAGAACAGTATGGGATGGGACAGGCCCAAGGAGAGATTAAGCTTTTTCCCCCGAAGTTCAGCTTTGTATCCCACCCCCTGAATCTCCAGAGATTTCTGATATTCGGAGGTCACCCCAGCCACCATGTTGGCGATAAGAGAACGAGTCAATCCATGAAGCGACTTGTGAAACTTATTATCTGAGGGTCGCTTCACCACCAGCTCTTTCTCACTTATCTCCACCATCATGGAGGGATGGATGCTCTGGGTCAACTCTCCTTTAGGTCCGGTGACCTTAACCTGATTGCCTTTTATCTCTACCTTGACCCCGGAAGGGATGGGTATAGGTTTTTTCCCTACTCTGCTCATCTTTTCCTTTCAGTCTTAGAAGGAACATATCTTTGAAAGGATCACCACACTTTAAAAAGAACCTCTCCTCCTACCCCAGCTTCCTTAGCCTGACGGTGAGTCAAAATCCCTTTGGAGGTGGAGAGGATGGTTAATCCCACCTCCTGCCTCATCTGATCAAGCTGTTTTTTATCTGCATAGACCCTTAAGCTGGGCTTGCTGATTCGACGAAGTCCTGATATGAAGCTGTTATTCTGATGATCATATTTTAAGAAGATACGCAAAAGGTTCTGTCTTGTGTCCTCCACTTCTACGAAATTGCTAATGAAGTTGTGTTCCAGAAGCAGTTGAGCTATCCGCTTCTTCATCGCCGATGAGGGAACGTCCACCTTCTTATGTTTTGCTTTGCAAGCGTTTCTTATTCTGGTCAACATATCTGCTATAGGATCAGAAACCTTCATGCCCACATCCTTCCTCACTTTAAATGTGGTCCACTCTCTTTTTATCCTGAGATTTCGCTATCTTGCTACCAGCTGGCTTTCACCACGCCAGGGATTTCACCTTTAAGCGCCAGCTCTCTGAAACAGATACGACACAATCCGAAATCTCGCATGAACCCTCGAGGTCTTCCACACCGATAACAGCGATTATGTTGACGCACGCGAAATTTCGGCTTCCTTTTGGACTTCTCAATCAAACACTTCTTAGCCAAATCGTCTCCTTATATCCTATCTCTGCGTTTCTGAACCTGAAATTAATTCTTTCTCTCATTCTGGAAAGGCTATTACCTTCTGAAAGGCATCCCCAGATTTTTCAAAAGCTCAAATCCCTCTTCATCCGTCTTGGCGGTGGTGACTATGGTGATATTCATTCCCTTGATCTTCTCCACCTTATCATAATCGATCTCTGGAAAGATGATCTGTTCTCCAATTCCTAAGTTGTAGTTTCCCCGGCCATCAAAGGAGTGAGGGGAGGTGCCTCGGAAGTCACGGATTCGGGGGATGGCAACGTTTACCAGCCGATCAAAAAACTCATACATCTTAGATTTGCGCAACGTGACCATGCAACCAATGGGCATGCCAGCCTTGAGCTTGAAGTTGGATATAGCCCTCTTGGCTCTACGGATTACCGGCTTCTGACCGGTGATGGCCGCAAGATCAGCCGAAACAGCATCCAGAAGCTTTACGTTTTGGATGGCATCCCCCATCCCCACGTTGATCACAATCTTCTTCAGCCTGGGCACCTGCATCACGTTCTTATACCCGAACCTCTTCATCAGAGCTGGCAGGGTCTCCTTCTCATATTTTTCCTTAATTCGCGGAACAGCCATATAAGTTCTTTCCACTTAAAAGTTAGCTAATTTACTTCACAGAAATCTCCGAGCAATTCCCTTTGCGGGGCTGGAAGCACAGGCTACTGGAATGTAAGTCAAACACCTCTCAACTTTAACTTGACAGTTCACGAACTTCAAACTATCTCTCCGCACTTGCGGCAGATCCTTACCTTGTTTCGCTCTCCCTCCTCCCCAATCAGAACCTTATAAGCCACCTTGGTGGGAGAGGAGCATTTGGGACAGAAGAGCATGAGGTTGGAGATGTGCACCGAGCCTTCCTTCTCAATTATGCCGCCCTTCTGTGCTCTCTGGGTCTGCCGGGTATGCCTTTTTATGAAATTTATCCCTTCCACGATTACCCGATTTTTATCGGAAAAGACCTTCAACACCTTTCCGGTCTTTCCCCTATCATCTCCAGCGATAACCAGAACGGTATCTCCCTTTTTTATCTTCATCTTTTTCGATTCCTCAAACAAAATCTAAGTTTTTTTAAAAAAGATCTTTTGCTTACGCTGGATAGCTCTCTTAGATCACCTCTGGAGCTAAGGAGATGATCTTCATAAACTCTTTTTCCCGCAATTCCCGTGCAACTGGTCCAAATATTCTGGTTCCCTTGGGTTCGTTCATCTCGTTTATTATCACTGCGGCGTTATCGGAGAATCGAATATATGAGCCATCCTTTCGCTTGGTTTCCCGGGTGGTTCTAACCACCACCGCCTTACATATATCTGACTTCTTGACCGTCCCTCCGGGGATTGCATCCTTCACCGTGGCTACTATGATATCGCCTATGCGGGCATATCTTTTTCTGGTCCCTCCCAGCACCCGGAAACACATCACCTTCTTTGCTCCGGAGTTATCTGCCACCACTAAGGTTGAATATTC